>NZ_JRKC01000064.1:0-23724 GCF_000800925.1 Microbacterium sp. ZOR0019
AGTAGGACACCGCCGGACTCCTTTTAAACAAAATGGCCACCCAACGCTGGGTGGCCATTTTGCGTTAAGTCTCACCGTCTCAGCCGAGACTCCAGCAGGGCTGCGGTCTCCTGCACAGACCCGGCCAGAAGAGCTTCGTCCAACTCTTCGATGCCCCAGGTCACGGCGACGGCTGCGACCGGCCATCCCGAGGCATCGAGGACGGCTGCGCCGACGCTGCGCAGGCCCACCGCGACCTCACCGTCCTCGGTCGCGTATCCCCGCGCTCGAACCTCGCGCAACAGCTCCCGCAGCTCGCGCGGTGTCTCTGGCCCCTGGCCCGTGCGAACCGGGAACGCAGACGTATCGGGGTAGAGCGCCCGCACCTGTTCGCGGGGCAGCGCCGCCAGCATGGCGCGGCCCGACGCGGTGAGGTGCGCGGGAAGGCGGACTCCGACGTCGGTCACCAGTGCGGGGCGGCGTGGCGCACGTTCCTCGACGATGTACAGCACGTCCCCACCGCTCATCACGGCCAGGTGGGCGCTCTCGCCCAGGCGGTCGGACAGCGCAGCGACCAGGGGAGCGCCTCGCCGAGCGAGCGGCTGCTGTCGGGTGTACCCGCCGGCGAGCTCGAACGCCGATGTGCCGAGACCCCAGCGGCGCTCCTCCTGCAGGTGGAGCACGAAGCCGTGAGCCGCCAGCGTCGACAGCAGGTGGTAGACGGTCGAGCGGGGGAGCTCGAGCTCCCGTGCGATCGCCGACGCCGCCACCGGGGCAGGGCGTCCCGCGAGATAGCTCAGGATGCGCAGCGTGTGGTCGGCGGCGGGGACTTTCGCGGCCTCTGCCTTGTCTGGGATCACAGACACAGCATGGCACGAACGGGTGTCCCGCAGGCCCCACCGGGTGTGGAATCGAGTCATGACCGAACTCGCCCCCGTGCTTGTCGGAGCGGCTCCCCTGTCGCCTGCCGACGTCGTCGCTGTCGCCCGCCACGACGCTCCTGTGTCGATATTCCAGGATGCACTCACTCGGGTCGCCGAGACCCGTCGAGTGATCGACGGTCTCGCTGCCGATCCGAATCCCCACTACGGCGTCTCCACAGGCTTCGGTGCCCTCGCGACCACATTCATCGCGCCGGACCGTCGTTTCCAGCTGCAGGCGAGTCTGATCCGGTCGCACGCCGCGGGCACCGGCGCCGAGGTCGAGCGCGAGGTCGTACGCGGGCTTCAGCTCCTGCGTCTGCAGACCCTCGCCTCGGGGCGCACGGGCGTCCGGCCGATCGTCGTCGAGACTTACGCGGCGCTGTTGAACTCCGGTATCACGCCGGTCGTTCGCGAGTACGGCTCGCTCGGCTGCTCGGGCGATCTCGCCCCCTTGGCCCACATCGCCCTCGCCGCGATGGGAGAGGGGGAGGTGCGTGATGCTTCCGGGGAGCTGGTACCGGCCTCCGCTGCCCTCGCACGCGCCGGGATCGAGCCCCTGACCCTCGTCGAGAAGGAAGGGCTCGCTCTCATCAACGGCACGGACGGCATGCTCGGCATGCTGGTGCTGGCCCTGCACGATCTCGAGACGCTCCTCGTCACCGCCGATGTCGCCGCGGCGATGTCGGTGGAGTCCCAGTTGGGGACCGACGCGGTGTTCGCTGCCGACCTGATGGCGCTGCGACCGCAGAGGGGTCAGACGGAGTCGGCCGGCAACCTGCGCCGGTTCCTCGCGGACTCGCCGATGGTCGCCAGCCACAAGGGACCGGATGACGGGCGTGTCCAGGACGCGTACTCGCTGCGGTGCTCGCCCCAGGTGCACGGCACGGCGCGCGACACGATGGCACACGCCGCGATGATCGCCGACCGCGAGCTCGCCAGCGTGATCGACAATCCCGTGATCACCGTCGACGGACGCATCGAGTCCAACGGGAACTTCCACGGTGCTCCGGTCGCGGCCGTCCTCGACTTCCTCGCGATCTCGGTCGCCGATGTCGCTTCCGTCTCCGAGCGGCGCACGGACCGCGCCCTGGATCCCGCCCGCAACCACGGTCTGCCCCCCTTCCTCGCGGACGAGGTCGGTGTCGACTCCGGCCTGATGATCGCGCAGTATGCGGCTGCCGGTATCGTCTCCGAGCTCAAGCGCCTGGCCGTGCCGGCGTCGGTGGACTCGATCCCGTCCTCCGCCATGCAGGAGGACCACGTCTCGATGGGATGGGCCGCCGCCCGCAAGCTGCGGCGCGCGATCGACGGCCTCGGCCGGGTGCTCGCCATCGAGATCCTCACCGGCGCGCGTGCTCTCGACCTGCGGGCGCCATTGGAAGCCGGACCCGTGACCGGCGCCGTGCGCGATCTCGTCCGCACCGTCGCAGCGGGTCCCGGACCCGACCGCTTCCTCTCCCCGGAGATGGAGGCCGTCACCGCCCTCGTCCAATCGGGCGCCGTCGCCCGCATCGCAAAGGAGCACATCCATGGTTGAGCCCACCGCTACTGGGTCCACCGCACCTGAGCCCACCGCTACTGGGTCCCGCGTCGTCCGCGCCGCCCGGGGCAACCAGCGCACGGCGAAGAGCTGGGGTGCCGAGGCCGCCAAGCGCATGCTGATGAACAACCTCGATCCCGAGGTCGCCGAGCACCCCGAAGACCTCGTCGTCTACGGCGGCACGGGAAAGGCGGCACGCAGCTGGGAGGCGTACGACGCGATCGTGTGCACCCTCGACGAGCTCGAACCGGACGAGACGCTGCTGGTGCAGTCGGGCAAGCCGGTGGGTGTCTTCCGCACCCACGAGTGGGCGCCGCGCGTGCTGATCGCCAACTCCAACCTGGTGGGGGACTGGGCCACCTGGCCGGAGTTCCGCAAGCTCGAGGAGCTCGGGCTCATCATGTACGGCCAGATGACGGCCGGATCGTGGATCTACATCGGCACGCAGGGCATCCTGCAGGGGACCTACGAGACGTTCGCCGCCGTGGCCCGTTCCCTCGGTCGTGACTCTCTGCGTGGCACGCTCACCCTCACGGGCGGCGCGGGCGGGATGGGCGGCGCTCAGCCGCTCGCCGTGACCCTGAACGACGGCGCGGTGCTGATCGTCGACGTGGACGAGTCGCGTCTCGCCCGGCGCGTGGAGCACGGCTACCTCGACGAGTACACGACCGACCTCGATGCGGCCGTCGCCCGAGTGGTCGCGGCCAAGGAGTCGGGCGAAGCCCTCTCGGTCGGAGTGGTCGGCAACGCGGCCGAGGTGTTCCCCGAGCTGCGGCGTCGGGGCGTTCCGATCGACATCGTGACCGATCAGACCAGCGCCCACGATCCGCTCGCCTACCTCCCGGTCGGCATCACCGTGGCGGACTGGAAGTCCGAGGCGGAACGCGACTCCGAAGAGTTCACGCGCCGTTCGCGCGCGTCGATGGCCGCGCACGTCGAGGCGATGGTCGCGTTCCAGGATGCCGGTGCAGCCGTGTTCGACTACGGCAACTCAATCCGTGCCGAGGCTCAGCTCGGAGGCTTCGATCGGGCATTCGAGTTCCCCGGGTTCGTGCCGGCGTACATCCGCCCGCAGTTCGAGGAAGGACGCGGACCGTTCCGCTGGGCGGCCCTCTCCGGCGATCCCGAGGACATCTACAAGACCGACCGTGCGATCGCCGAGCTCTTCCCCGACGATGCCGCCCTTCACCGCTGGCTGGAGAAGGCCGGCGAGAAGGTCCAATTCGAGGGGCTGCCCGCCCGCATCTGCTGGCTCGGCTACAAGGAGCGTCACCTCGCCGGACTCAGGTTCAACGAGATGGTCGCCTCGGGTGAGCTGTCGGCGCCGATCGTGATCGGTCGCGACCACCTCGACTCCGGGTCGGTGGCATCGCCGTACCGGGAGACCGAGGCGATGAAGGACGGCTCGGACGCGATCGCGGACTGGCCTCTGCTGAACGCGCTGCTCAACACGGCCTCCGGCGCCTCGTGGGTGTCGCTGCATCACGGGGGCGGCGTCGGCATCGGCCGCTCGATCCACGCCGGTCAGGTCACCGTCGCCGACGGCACTGCGCTCGCCGCGGAGAAGCTGGAGCGCGTGCTGACGAACGACCCCGGCACCGGGGTGATGCGTCACGTCGATGCGGGCTACGAGCACGCCCGCGAGATCGCGCATGAGCGTGGCCTGAACATACCGATGCTCTGAGAGGCTCAGGACATGGCAACGCTCCTCACGAACATCGCGGAACTGACCACCAACGTCGCGCTACACGGCGACGGGCCCGGTGACCGTACCGGAACACTGACCGATGCGGCCGTGCTGATCGAGGGCGAACGGATCGCCTGGGTGGGTGCCGCTGCGGATGCGCCCGTGGCCGAGGAGGTGATCGATGCCGGTGGGCGCGCTGTGATCCCCGGGTTCGTCGACAGTCACAGCCACCTGGTCTTCGGCGGCGATCGCGCGGCCGAGTTCGAGGCCCGCATGGCAGGGCAGAAGTATGCAGCCGGTGGCATCCGCTCGACCGTGGCCGCCACCCGCGCCGCGACCGAGGACGAGCTGCGTGCACGTCTGCGTGGCTTCCGCGACGAGATGCTCGCACAGGGCACGACGACCGTCGAGATCAAGAGCGGCTACGGGTTGAGCGTCGTCGACGAGGAGCGCCTGGTGCGCCTGGCCGCCGAGGTGACGCCCGAGGTGACGTTCCTCGGCGCGCACGTGGTCCCCGCCGAGTATGCCGATCGGTCGGACGAGTACGTCGATCTGGTCACCGGGCCCATGCTCGACGCCTGCGCTCCGCACGCGAAGTGGATCGACGTGTTCTGCGAGACCGGAGCCTTCACGGTGGCGCAGTCGCGTCGGGTGCTGGAGGCCGGCATCGCGCGCGGACTCGCGCCCCGGGTGCATGCGAGCCAGCTCGGCCCGGGCGACGGCGTTCGCCTGGCGGTCGAGCTCGGCGCGGCGTCGATCGACCACGGCACCTATCTGACGGATGCCGATGTCGGAGCGCTCGCAGGCTCCGACACCGTGCTCACCCTGCTGCCGGGCGTCGAGTTCTCGACGCGGCAGCCGTATCCGGACGCGCGACGCCTGATCGACGCGGGCGTGACCGTGGCACTGGCGTGCGACACGAACCCGGGTTCCAGCTTCACCTCTTCGATGCCGTTCTGCATCGCCGTGGCCGTCCGGGACATGGGGATGACCCCGGGGGAAGCCGTGTGGGCGGCGACGGCCGGCGGAGCGAAGGCACTCCGCCGGGACGACGTCGGGGTGATCGCCCCCGGTGCCAGGGCCGATCTCGTGCTGTTGGACGCACCGACCAGGATCCACCTCGCGTACCGGCCGGGGGTCCCGCTCGTGCGGCAGGTGTGGAAGGACGGCGTCCAGGTGGGGTGACTCCGTCACTCCGCGATGTCCACGATGGCCTCGACCAGCGTGGTCAGCCGCATCTCACCGTCCCCGGCGACCGTGAGGAGACGCACTCCGGTGTCCTGCGCGAGATCGTCCGCGAGGTCGAACAGAGCCTGGTCCATCGCCTCGCGCAGTGCGGGGTCTTCGTCCGCGGGGATGCGGATCGACCGGCGTGCATCGAGCGGGACGAGCACGACCAGATCGACGAGAGCGAGGGAGTCCTCGGCGATCGCGATCGCACGTTCCACGAGTGCGCCGTCGCTCCGCCCGAGCCGTTCGAGGGCGATGAGATAGGCGGCGAAGTCCAGCGGCCCCCGCTCGGCGATCACGTCCTGCTGACCCGCCGTGGCCCGCAGGCGTCCGGCCGCTATCCGCAGCTGCCCGGCGAAGCTCGCCTCCCCGGAAGGGTCGACCGCCTCCTCCTCGAGGTCGTCGAACGGGTCACCGAGCGACAGATACTCCGGATGCGCGGCGAGGAAGTCCGCGATCAGAGTGCTCTTGCCGCTCGCGTGCGTACCGGAGACGACGATCCTCATCGGCGGGACGCGAGGCCGGCCAGCAGCTCGAGCACGCACAACGCCGCCAGACGGACGGTGCGGGCGTCCTCCGCGTCCGTGGTCGCATCGACCTCGGCGAGGTCGGCGCTGACGACGCGCCCATCCGCGGCGACGGCACGCGTGAGGGCGCGCAACTCCCACGCGTGGAGCCCACCGGGGACGCTCGCCGGGCAGCCGGGCGCGACCGACCGGTCGCAGACGTCGACGTCGATGTCGAGGTGCACACGCGGGGCCGCCCCCGCACCGGCGATCTCGAGCGCTTCGGCGACGACGTCGTCGATGCCGCGACGGCGCACCTCGTCGAGCGTGACGACGCGGATGCCCCAGTCGGCCGCGCGCCGCGCATAGGCGGCGGAGTTCGCGAAGTCGGCGATGCCGATCTGGACGATCCTGGTCGGGTCGATCCGGGTGGTCGTCAGCGCGGACGCGGTCGGGACGTCTTCCACGAGGCGTCGTACCGGCGTGCCGTTGGAGACGCCGTCGCGCAGGTCGAAGTGCGCGTCGAACGTGATGAGGCCCGTGGCCTCGGCGCCGAGCGCGACCGGATACGTGAGCGAGTTGTCACCGCCGAGTGCGATCACGAGCTTGGTCGCCTCGGCGAGTGCACGCACGCGGGAGATGACCCTCGCCTCGCCGTCCGCGCCGTCGGGATCGCTCACATCGCCGGCATCCGCGATGCGCAGAACCTCGTCGAGTTCGAGCACCGGCGGACCCATCAGCGTCGTCCCGTAGCGGGGAAGCGCTTCGCGGATGGCGGCCGGCGTCGCGTGAGCTCCGGTCGGCGAGAGCGACGTGCGCCAGGTCGGCACCCCGAGCAGCACGGCATCGGCCGCAGCCGTGAAAGCGGGCCAGGAGCCGGCGCGGGGCCAGAGCGGGTCGTGACTCAACGGTCGGGAAGTGGGCGTCATGGTCAGACTCCGGGGATCAGGGCGTGGGCGAGGGAGAAGATGGCGAGACCCGCGAGGGCGCCGACGAAGGTGCCGTTCAGGCGGATGTACTGCAGGTCGCGGCCGACCATGAGCTCGATCTTCTCGGTGGTCTCGGCGGGATCCCAGCGTTCGACGGTGTCGGTGATGATCGAGGCGATGTCGTGCCGGTAGCGGTCGACGAGGAACACGGCGGCGTCCGACACCCAGGTGTCGACGCGGTGCTGCAGGGCGATGTCGGTGGTCAGGCGCTCGCCGACTTCCTGCAGCGCCTGCACCGCCCGACGACGCAGCCCGCTGTCGGGGTCGGCGAGAGCGGTCAGCAGGCCGTTCTTAGCGGTGTTCCACGCTTCAGCCGCCAGAGCGCCGACCCGCGGGCTGTCGAAGAGCGAGGCCTTGGCGTTCTCGAGTTTGGCGCGCGTGGCCGGATCGTTCTGCAGGTTGTCCGCCAGGCGGGTCAGGTAGCCGTCGACCGCGATGCGCGCGGGGTGATGCGGATCGGCCTGCACCGCATGCACGAACTTGACCGCCTCGTGGTAGACCGTGTCGTCGACGAATCGATGAGCCAGCTTCGGCACCCAGCCGGGGAGACGCCGAGAGACGAGACCGGTGAACGATGCGGCGTTCGCGTCGAGCCACCGGGCGATGCTGTCGGCGGCGAGGTCGACCGCGCCGTGGTGGGCGCCCGCGTCGACGATCTTCTCGAGCCAGGCGCCGGCCGGCGGCCCCCACTCCGGAGCCACCAGGTGCTCGCGGGCGAGGTCGGTGATGAGGTCGCGCACGTCGTCGTCGCTCAGTGCGCCCAGGACGGCGGTCGCGATCGTGGCTCCTTCGGCACCCACCCGCTCGGCATGCGGAGGCTCGCGCAGCCACTCTCCGGCGCGCAGCGCGATGTGCGTGCTGGAGAGCTTGGTGCGCACGATGTCTCCGGCCAGGAAGTTGGTCTCGACGAACTCTCCGAGCGTGCGTCCGATCTCGTCCTTGCGGTTGGGGATGATCGCGGTGTGGGGGATCGGCAGCCCGAGCGGACGGCGGAACAGCGCGGTGACGGCGAACCAGTCCGCGAGCGCACCGACCATCCCTCCCTCGGCGGCGGCGCGGACGTAGCCGAGCCAGCCGACCCGCTGCTGGAAGGCGAACGCGATCACGAACACGACGGCCATGAACAGCAGCGCTCCGAGGGCGACCGCCTTCATGCGCCGGAGCGCGCGGAGGCGCTCCTGGTCGGAGGGCGAGAGCTGCGTCATCGGTGTTCGCGGCATGACGTCATTCTTTCACGGTGGGCGCGGGCGGGAGGTCTCGCTTCGTAGCGGGCGGAGTACCCTCAAGGGGTGATCGAAGACATCAAGAAGCGTGCTCTGCACCGCACCAGCATCCTCGAGGGGCAGATGCGCGGTGTCGCGCGGATGATCGAGAACGAGGAGTACTGCATGGACATCATCACGCAGTCCCGGGCGATCCAGCGCTCCCTCGAATCGCTGAACCGACTGCTGCTCGAGAACCACCTGCGCACGCACGTCACCCACATGTTCGATGCGGGCGGCGAGGAGCGCGACAAGGCCGTCCTCGAACTGCTCAAGGCCTTCGACTTCGACCGCAAGTAGGAGATCACCCCGAGGCGCTAATCGGTCGCAGGTTTCGAGAATCGCAACGGATACCGTTGCGAATTGATCAAGAGACTTCCGATTTCGCTATACCTGAGGCCCTTCCTGTGACAGACTCGCCGCAAGCGATTCTCAATGGGGAGGCTCCATGCCCGGCACTCTGCCCGCGTCTTCGGCGACGCTCGACACACCCACAGCCACCGGTGCGGTACGCATCGACCGCGTCACCAAGCGCTACGGCACCGCCGTGGCCGTCGACGATCTGACCCTCGACGTGCAGCCGGGGGAATTCCTCTCGCTGCTCGGACCCTCGGGCTGCGGCAAGACCACGACGTTGCGCATGATCGCGGGCTTCGAGTATCCGGACGCCGGCGACATCAGCATCTCGGGCCGGAGCGTGCTGAGTCTGCCGCCGTATCGACGCGAGGTGAACACGGTCTTCCAGGCCTACGCGCTGTTCCCGCACCTGTCGGTCGCGGAGAACGTGGCGTATGGGCTGCAGCAGCGAGGCGTTCCCAAGTCGGAGCAGCGGACCCGGGTGAGCGAGGCGCTCGACATGGTGCAGCTGCGCAGCTTCGCCGATCGCAAGCCCACCCAGTTGTCGGGCGGTCAGCAGCAGCGCATCGCCCTCTCGCGAGCCCTCATCAACCGCCCCAGCGTGCTCCTGCTCGATGAGCCGCTCGCCGCCCTCGACCGGCAGCTGCGCGAGGAGATGCAGCTCGAGCTGAAGCTCCTGCAGGCGCGACTCGGCACCACGTTCGTCTTCGTCACGCACGATCAGGCCGAGGCACTGTCGATGAGCGACCGGATCGCCGTGATGCGCGCGGGCCGGATCGAGCAGCTCGACGAGCCGGCGGCGATCTACGCGGAACCGGCATCCGCGTATGTGGCCTCGTTCATCGGCCAGCAGAACTTCGTACACGGCACCGTCCGTTCCGACGGAGATGCCGTCGACACCGCGATCGGTGCGATCTCCGGGCGCTGGGGCGGGGAGCGGGTCGCTGCCGGGCAGCCCGCCGTCGCCGCGATCCGCCCGGAGTATGTGCGGCTCGAGCAGGGGGAAGGTACGGGCGCGCGCGGTCGTGTGCTCGGTGTCTCGCATCTCGGCGAGACGATGCAGGTCGCCGTGCGCGTCGGCGAAGATGCGACGTTCCTCTCGAGGATGCCGGCGCCCACCGCGCCGCGCGTCGGGGTCGACGAGGAAGTGCGCTGCGTGTGGGATCCCGCGGACGTGCGACTCTTCGCCGCCGACGGCATCCCGACCACCGCCACGCACGTGATCGCGCTTCCCAAGGAGGGAGGCCGGTGACGGGCGCTCCTCCGGTCCGCGTGCTCGCGCACCGGAGCGCCGCCCGGGTGATCCGCACCGAACTCTCCCGTCGCGGGTTCCTCGCCACCGCGCTGCTGGCGGGCGGAGCCGTCGTGCTCAGCGCCTGCACCCCCGGCCAGAACGCCGCGGCGGTGCACGCCAAGGGCGGCCCGCTGGAGGACAAGCTCTCCATCTACAGCTGGGGCGATTACGACGCGCCGGAGGTGCTCGAGCAGTTCACGGCCGAGAACGGTCCGCGGATCGTGCTCGACGCCTTCAACTCGAACGAGGAGCTGATCGCCAAGCTGGTCGCGGCCCGAGGCACGTCGGGGTACGACATCGTCGTGCCGACCGGAGTCTTCGTGGGGCCGATGGCCGAGAACGGGCTGCTCCAGAAGTTCAACCTCGACCTGCTGCCGAACATGAAGCACGTCGCCCCGGAGTTCCGCGGGCGCGCCTGGGATCCGGGCAACGAGTACTCGGTGTGCAAGGCGTGGGGCACCACGGGGTTCGTCTACGACAAGCGGGTGATCTCGCGGGAGCTCACCACCTGGAACGACTTCATCGACGCCGCGCAGAACGAGGCGTCCGGTTCCACCTCGGTGCTGGATGACCCGGCGCCGCTGCTCGGCATCTACTTCTGGGCGAACGGCATCGACTGGACGACGACCGACCCCGACGACCTGGATGCGGTCGAGGACTTCCTGGTGAAGGATCTGGCACCGCACATCTCGGCGTTCGACTCCTACCCGGGCGGCTCGTCGATCCCGCAGGCGTCGCACGCTCTGCTGCAGTCCTACAACGGTGACGCGCGCCTGGGCATCTTCGAGTCCGACGACCCCGACCGCTGGCAATGGGTGCTCGGGAGCCCGGCCACCGAACTGTGGATGGACAACTGGGCGATCGCCGCGGGCGCGCCGCACCCCGAGGCGGCGCACGCGTTCATCAACTTCGTCCTGCAGCCGGATGTGCAGCTCGCGCAGGTCGACTACATCGGTTACGACACGGGCATCTCCGGCGTCCGCGAAGCCGCGGAGGCCGCGGGTCTGGAACGGCTCGACATGGTGTTCTTCGACGAGGAGCAGGTGCAGACCATGCATGAGGGCAAGCTGACGGACGCTCAGGACCGGGTCGTCGCGATCTGGAACGCGATGAAGGCGGCCGCCGGTGCCTAAGCTCAAGTTCGGTCTCGCGATCCCCGCCTGGGTGTGGCTGCTGATCTTCTTCGTCGCCCCCATCGGCATGGTCATCGTCTTCAGCTTCGGCTACAAGCCGAGCATCTTCGCCACCCACGCCCTCGACCACCTCTCCTTCGACCGCTACCTCGAGGCCCTCTCGCCCACGTTCTTCAGCACCTTCCTGAACACCCTGTGGATCGGCATCCTCGGCACGCTGCTGTGCCTGGTGATCGGGGCGCCGGTCGCGTACTGGATCGCCGTGAAGGCGCCGCCGTCCAAGCGCGGACTGCTGCTGGCCCTCGTCATGGTGCCGTTCTGGACGAACTTCCTGGTGCGCACGATCGGCTGGCAGGTGATCCTCGCCCCGGAGGGCTGGCTGTCGCAGCTGCTCCAGGGCATCGGCGTGATCCCGGGTCCCCTCGATCTGCTGTATTCGCGGGGTGCGGTGCTGCTCGGCGTGGTCTACAACTACCTGCCGCTCATGATCCTCCCGCTGTTCGTCGCGTTCGACCGGGTCTCGGGTCCGCTGCGCGAGGCGAGCAAGGACCTGGGCGCGAACAGCGCGACGACCTTCGTCCGGGTGACCGTGCCCCTGGCCCGACCCGGCATCATCGCGGGCGTGCTGCTCGTGTACATCCCGCTCATGGGCGACTACATCACCGCGACCGTGCTCGGTGGCGCGAAGGGCAACATGATCGGGCAGGTCGTGGCGAGTCAGTTCCAGACCGCGCAGAACTGGGCGTTGGGCTCGGCGATGGCGGTGCTGCTCATCATCGTCATCATGATCTCGATCGCCGTCGCGGCCGGGCTGCTCTGGCTCGTGACACTGCCACTCAGACAACGCAACCGACTCGTCCTGGGGGAGGGCTCATGAGTTCACGTCGTGGAGCAGCACGTCTCCTGCTGCCGATCTGGGCAGGACTCGTCTTCCTGTTCCTGTTCCTGCCGATCCTGGTGATCATCGTCTACTCGTTCAACGTCGGCCGCCTGCTGGTCTCGTGGGACCACTTCGGCTTCGACTCGTTCCTCGCGATCGTCAACAAGCCGGCGATCCGCGACGCGGTGCTGGTGTCGGTGCGCACCGGCCTGCTGGCCGCCCTGCTCGCGACCGCGCTCGGAACCCTGGCCGGCATCGCGATGGCCCGCAACCCCGGCAAGTGGGTGTGGTGGTTCCTCGGGCTCCTGCTGCTCGTCTCGGTCACCCCGGAGATCGTGGATGCCGTCGCGCTGCTGCCCTGGCTGGTCTTCCTCGGCCAGGATGCCGGGATCGGGATCTTCAACGACGGAACGATGAGGCTCGTGGTCGGGCAGTCGCTGTTCTCGATCGCGATCGTGTCGTACATCGTCCGCGCGCGACTGGTCGGACTCGACGCCCGCCTGGAAGAGGCCTCCGCCGACCTGTACGCCCCGCCGGTGCGGACCTTCCTGAAGATCACGCTGCCGCTGGCGATGCCGGCCGTGCTCGCCGGGTTCCTGCTCTCGTTCACGTTGAGCCTCGACAACACGGTCGTGTCGGCGTTCGTGCAGGTGTCCGGCACGACACCGTGGCCGGTGTACGTGCTCAGTGCACTGCGTAGCGGACTCCGTCCTGAGATCGCGGCGGTGTCGACCATCATGCTCGTGCTCACCCTCCTCGCTCTGGCGCTGGTGGCGGTGGTGCTCAAGCGTGCCGGTGACTCGGCGACGGAGATCGCCCGCACGATGGCGGGAGGCTGAGCATGGGAGCGGCAGACCTCGTCTTCACCGGTGGTTCCCGCGGCGGGAGGGCGTTCCTCTCCGATGCAGCGCGCTCCACCGCCCGCGCCGTCGCGGTCACCGACGGCCGCATCAGTGCGATCGGCCACGACCTGTCGGAGATGATCGGCCCGGACACAGAGGTCGTCGATCTGGCCGGTGGGCTCCTCGTGCCCGGGTTCCAGGACGCGCATGTGCACCCGGTGTGGGGCGGACTGGACATGCTCCGGTGCGACCTCTCGGGCCTCGCGACGCGTGAGCAGTATCTGGCGCGGATCGCGGAGTACGCCGCGGAGCACCCCGACGACGAATGGATCCTGGGGGGTGGCTGGCAGATGTCGGCCTTTCCCGGAGGTACGCCGACGGCCGCGGATCTGGACGCGGTCGTGCCCGATCGCCCCGCCTTCCTCCCCAATCGCGATGGGCACGGCGCCTGGGTGAACTCGCGGGCGCTCGCGCTCGCCGGGATCACCGCGGAGACCCCGGATCCTGCGGACGGACGCATCGAACGCGACGCAGGCGGTGCCCCGAGTGGAACCCTGCACGAGGGAGCGATGGGCCTGGTGAACCGGCTGCTCCCGGCCGAGCCGGTCGAGCGCCTGGTGGAGGCGCTCGTGCAGGGGCAGCGGTACCTGCACTCCTTCGGCGTCACTGCCTGGCAGGATGCGATCGTCGGCACCGAGTACGGCGACGCGGGTGACCCGCTGCCCGCGTACCGGGCCGCGGCAGCCACCGGGGAACTCACCGGTCGGGTCGTGGGCGCCCTGTGGTGGGACCGCTCGCGCGGCCTGGAGCAGATCGAGGACATCGTCGAACGGCGCGCTGCCGGCTCCGTCGGTCGCTTCCGTGCGCGCAGCGTGAAGATCATGCAGGACGGTGTGGCCGAGAACTTCACCGCCGCGATGCTCGAACCCTATTGCGACGGCCACGGGCATCCGCGTGAGGACTCCGGCATCTCCTTCGTCGAGCCGGAGATGCTCAAGGAAGCGGCGACCCGGCTCGATGCCCTCGGGTTCACGCTGCACTTCCACGCCATCGGCGACCGTGCCGTGCGCGAGTGCCTCGACGCGGTCGAAGCCGCCCTCCTGCACAACGGTCCGCGCGGGAACCGGCACCACATCTCGCACATCCAGGTCGTGCACCCGGACGACGTCCCCCGGTTCCGTGCGCTCGACGTGACGGCGAACATGCAGATGCTGTGGGCCACACTGGAGCCGCAGATGGTCGACCTCACGATCCCCTTCCTCGGGGACACGCGCAGCGCCTGGCAGTACCCCTTCGGCGATCTCCTGCGCTCCGGAGCCGTGCTCGCCGCGGGCAGCGACTGGTCGGTGAGCACCCCGAATCCGCTCGCCGCGATGCACGTGGCCGTGAACCGCCGGTCGGCTCCGACCGAGTGGGAGGGGGACTATCCGCCGTTCCTGCCGGAGCAGGCGATCGACCTCGGGACCGCGCTCGCCGCGTACACCTCGGGATCCGCGTACGTGAACCACCTCGACGACACCGGCACGATCGCGGTGGGCATGCGGGCGGACCTCGCCCTGCTCGACCGCGACCCGTTCGAGCACCCTGTCGAGGAGATCGGGCTCACCGAGGTGCGCGGCACCTGGGTCGAAGGCGTACGGGTATACGACGGCTAGTTTCCGTAGGGGGCTTCCGGGGGGGGAGGGGGCTGTGACGACGGGCTGCGGGATGATCGGAGACTTGTCTTCGTTGTAGTACGCCGGGCTCCCACCAATCCGGCGGCCGCGGCCACTCACACGATTCGCATCGTTGTTGTCTTCGGTAGCCGGAAAAAACCAGGAGTGTTGAGCGCCGACTACTTTCCGTCCCCGTAGGAGGCTTCCGGGAGGTCGGTGACGACGGGTTGCGGGCGACCGAGCTCCATTCGGTGTTGGGACTGCTGACGGTTTGGTTGACTCGTCTTGTTTGGGGTTTTCAGGCCGCGTGAGCGGCCGGTGTGTTGATTATCTCGAACTCGATGGGCGTGAGCCTTCCGAGTCGTCGTTGCCGGCGTCGACGGTGGTATGTCCGCTCGATCCAGGTCACAATCTCGAGGCGGAGTTCTTGTCTCGAGTGCCATCTCTTCTTGTTGAGGACGTTCTTCTGCAGCAGCGCGAAGAACGACTCCATCGCCGCGTTGTCCGCGCAGGCGCCGACGCGTCCCATCGATCCCGTGATCCCGCTCTGGCGGAGCAGTTCGACGAACTTCCGTGACCGGAACTGCGACCCTCGATCCGAGTGCAACGTCGTTCCGAGCGGCTCTCGCAGTGCGACTGCGTTCCGCAATGCGGCGACGGCGAGGTCGGCGGTCATTCGTGAATCGAGCGAGTAACCGACGATTCGGTTCGAGTGGACGTCTTTGATCGCGCAGAGATACAGCTTCCCTTCATCGGTCCAATGTTCGGTGATGTCGGTCAGCCACAGCTGGTCCGGCCTTGTCGCGGTGAAGTCGCGGAGCACGAGATCGTCATGCACCGGTGGTCCGGCTTTCCTGTTCAGGCCGCGTTTCTTCGAGAACACGCTCCAGAGCCGCTGCTCTGAGCACTGTCGCCACACGCGCCGCTCGGATGCTGCCAGCCCGGCCTCGGCTTCGATCTCGTCGGCGATGAACCGATACCCGAACGCGGGATCGTCGCGGTGAAGATCGACGGCGGCGTTGGTGAGGTGAGCGTTGTCCCAGTCGCGTTGCGAGACGGGGTTCGCGCGCCACTGGAAGAAAGCTTGCTTGCTGAAGCCCAGCACCCGGCAGGTCACCGCGACCGGAATCCGGTCAGCGGCAAGGTCACGGACCAGCGGGAACATCATTTGGGGAGTGCCGCCTGCGACAGATACGCAGCCGCTCGCCGCAGGATCTCGTTCTCTTGCTCGAGCAACCGGATCCGTTTGCGGGCTTCGCGAAGCTCGGTCGCGTCGGCCTGAGTCACACCGGGTTTGATGCCGTCTTCGACATCCGCGATCTTGAGCCTCCGTTGCAGACACGACTCCGAGACACCGAAGTCCTTCGCGATCCGGCTGATCGGCGCGTCGCCCCGACGCGCGACCGCGATGACGTCGTTCCGGAACTCTTTGGGAAATGCTTTGGGCACGTTGACCATCCTCCCGTGAGAACCGAAATCCTCACAGCGTTGGAGTCAACCAAACCGTCAGCAGTCCCCAGTGCTGTAGTCGCCCAGAAGACTCTTTCACCGAAGTCGCGCTGTGCGTCCGGATCCAATGATCGCTTGGCGAATAGTCGGGCCTTGCCCCACAACTCATCGAATTCAGGGATAGCCATCAATCTTCCCATCCTGTCCTCAACGCCACGCGGTGAAGGCGTCGGCTATCTGCGTCCGCTGCTGCAGCTCGTGCATGCAACACGTGCCGATTAGCAATCACCAACACCTCGCCCTGTCGCGACCACTCGTGCCGCTCCGCAGCATCGCTCATCGCTCTGAACTGATCTGCAGCCTCTCGCGCCTCTGCATCAGTGGGAGCCATGCACCCTGGGTCGTAGCGCCAACGACCCGCGCCATCGATGGCTCCTGCGTAAAACGTCCCTCTTCCTCCACCCACCCGGAAAACGCCTGAGCGTTGCTCCAGCGACGCCGACCCTGGTCGATAGAGCAGGGTCGGCGTCGGTGTCGGCGCGGCAGCGGAGAGAATCACGATGTCAGGCATGCGACGGAGGTGCGCACCATCGGTGTGTAGGGGCTGCGCGCCAGTTCCGACCATCGCGCTGAGAGAGTTTCGATGAGCGTGCGCTCTATCCGTAACGCGAAGCGTGCTCACCACCGACTCGCCAGCACGAATCGGCACGGGTGACTAGCCCAGCTGACGAGCGTCATCCAGCAGCCGGCGCAAATCTGAGATACCTGATACCCAACCCCGTTCCAGGGCCTTTCGTGAGAGCTCCTCAAGAGGTGTCATTCCGATGAGTGTGCCACAGTCGCACTCATCCGTCCTTCTCCCTCCTTCGCCCGTCTCGCCCGGCACCGGCAGCGATCGCCGTCTCTGCCGCATCGACGTCCCCGACGTAAACGTGTCGGAGGAGACGACCATAACGGTCGACGTCGGGCACTGCGACTTGGCGCAGAGGAAGCGTGTCGATCGGCGGTCTCACGAGACGATCCCCAAACGGCCACCGCTGGCGCTCGCTGGGTGTTCGCCTCACACTTGAGAAGTGACCTCACGCCCGCCGACGCCTCGACTGCCGTTTTGGCTGACGGATCCGACCGCGGCGTAGCACAATCTCAAGTCACTATCTGTCGGCCGAAGAGGGGACAGACAGGCGGTGGCGCGTGATGGTTACCTGGAGACAGAAACCGGGCTGGCAAAGAACGACCCGGACGAAGAGAGGCGGTCGGATGGCTCCGTACGACATCGTGTGGTCCATTGGTTTAGTGCCAGTACTCGTTCTCATGGGAGCGGCGCTGGTGAGCCTGTTTCGACGGGAACCTCGAATGACTCTCATCGTGTCGCTCGTGTGGTTCTTCGCGATCGTATTCCTGCCCGTCGTCGGGCCACTTCTCTGGTTCCTGTCCCGCGCTGTCCAACCAAAAAAGCCAGAGATGGAGAAGACATGAAAGGGGACTGCTGCACGGTTAGGTGACAGTTTCTAGTCACGCCGCCAGTGCGACGGTCGTGTTCATGATGGTCTCGTATTCGATGGGCGTCAAACGGCCCAGGCGGCGCTGTCCGCGGCGTCGGTGATAGGTCCGCTCGATCCAGGTCACGATCGCGATCCGCAGCTGTTCGCGAGTGGTCCAGGAGCGGCGGTCGAGGACGTTCTTCTGCAGCAGGGCAAAGAAGCTCTCCATGGCTGCGTTGTCCCCGCTCGAGCCGACTCGTCCCATGCTCCCGACCATGCGGTGACGGGTCAGCGCGCGCCGGAACTTTCTGCTCCGAAATTGACTGCCCCTATCCGAATGCACGATGCAGCCGGCGACATCGCCGCGCATCTGGACGGCGTTCTCGAGGGCCTGGACGGCCAGACGCGACTTCATGCGGGAGTCGATCGAGTACCCGACGATGCGGCCGGAGTACACGTCCTTGATCGCGCAGAGGTAGAGCTTGCCCTCGGAGGTCTTGTGCTCCGTGATGTCCGTCAGCCACAACTCGTTCGGTGCGTCGGCGGTGAATACGTGTCGCGTCCGGCCGTCCTCGTCGATGACCGCGCAGAGGTCGTCGTGCACGGGCGGGCCGGGCTTGCGGCCTTTGCCGCGCTTGGGCTTCCCGAACGCGCTGAACCAGCCGTTGCTCGACGCGATCCGCCACGCGGTCCGATCCGACATACCCTCGCCCGCGTCGCGCGCCTCATCGGCTAGCAACCGATGCCCGAACTCCGGGTCATCCTTGTGAGCGTCGAACAGCGCGTTCGCACGATACGCCTCCACCACCTCACTGCCGGCGATGGGATCACGCAGCCACCGGTAGTAGGGCTGGCGAGAGAGCTTGAGAACCCGACACGTCACCGTGACGGGGATCCCGTCAGCGGCGAGCTCTGTTACGAGCGGGTAGAGCCTTTTCCCGGCAGGTTCGCCTGCGACAGATACGCCGCCGCGCGACGGAGGACCTCGTTCTCCTGCTCCAGCAGCCGGTTGCGCTTACGCAACTCCCGCAACTCATTGCTCTCCGAACGCGTCACACCGGGTTGCTCGCCATCGTCGATACGGGCTTCGCGAAGCCACTTGTCCAGAGTGCCGACATGCACACCGAAATCTTTCGCGATCTGCGCGATCGTGACATCCGCGCCACGGTTCTGCGCCACACGAACGACATCGTCGCGGAACTCCTTGGGAAACGCCTTGGGCATGATGACATCCTTCCAGGCCAGCCCTCCGGGCTAGCCAACTCAGATGTCAACTACTCGTGCAGCAGTCCCCCCATCCGACCCGAACACTATTGCGTAACAAGCTACACGTGAGACGTTCGGGACGAGGCCGCGGAAGAGAACCGTCACGCGGGGTCGAGGCGCAGTACGTCGGGTGACTCCCCGCCCGTGAGGTCGTCGGCCACGCGGAGAGTGCGGGCCAGATCGTCGAGCGCACCGGTCAGCGTGCCGAACCGCTCCTTGTCGCTGCACACCGCCGTCAGCGTGACCAGATGCGTCCCGGTGTCCCAGGTGTAGGTGGCGAACGGGGGAGACGAGGGTGACGGCGGCATCGGCACGAGCAGCTTCTCGCCCACGCCGAGTCGGCTGGGAAACGACTCGGTGTCGTCGTAGTCCATCGGCATCGAGGCACGGGCGATGCGGACCTCCGGCGTCAGGACCTGTGCCGTCGCCATCGCCACGACCAGCTCCGGCTCCGCCTTCCACGTCCACACCAGCACGCGGCCGTCGGCCCGCTTCATCAGCATCGGTGCCGCCTGGCTCATCGCCCAGGCGCCGAACCGCGAGCCGGGGCGCTCCGTCGCACCGACCGCGGCGTTGACCTGGCCGAGCAGCATCCGGATCGCCGCCTTCCGGTGTCGGCGCCCCTTCCATCCGAGCGAGTCCGTCACGGGAATCCACAGCTGGGGATCGGCGTCGGCAGTCAGTCGCATGCTCCCACGCTAGTAGCTGAGGCTGAGGGGATGCCGGTATGCCTCGGCCGCGGGATCAGGGCGCTCGGGTAGAGTGGCCAGCGCCCGACCAGGGCTCCTCCTTGGCCGCCACATCGTAAGGCAGCATGTCTGTGACCTCCTCCGACGATCCGATCGATCCGTCGCGCGGCCCCGCCGCCGAATCCGCGCCCCGACCGTTGAAGATCGTGATCGGCTGCGACACGTTCGCGCCCGACATCAACGGCGCCGCCCGTTTCGCCGAGCGCCTCGCCGCCGGCCTCGTGCAGCGCGGCCATGACGTGCACGTCGTGGCGCCCAACCAGGCGTATCGCCGTGCCCAGCCGCACACCGAGGTCATCGAGGGCGAGCCGATGACCCTGCACCGGTTGCCGTCGGTGCGCTGGGCGCCGCACGACTGGCTGCGGTTCGTGTGGCCGTGGCGATCGAAGCACTATGCACGCAAGGTCCTGGATCAGGTGCAGCCGGACGTCGTGCACATCCAGTCGCACATCGTGATCGGGCGCGGACTCGCGTACATCGCGAACGAGCGCGGCATCCCGGTCATCGCGACCAACCACGTCATGGCCGAGAACATCCTCGACCACACCACCATGCCGAAGTTCATCGACGACCTCGTGCTGAAGTTCGCGTGGGCAGACGCCAAGCGCACGTTCGACAAGACCCGTGCGATCACCACGCCCACCCGCCGTGCCGCCGACTTCCTCGAGAAGACGGTCGAGGTGAAGGACGTGATCCCGGTCAGCTGCGGTATCGATCGCACGCAGTACACGCCGGTCCTCGCCCCTCGCGACAAGAACCGGATCATCTTCGTCGGCAGACTCACCGCCGAGAAGCAGGTCGAGGTGATCCTCAAGGCGATGACGAAGCTGGACCCCGCGCTCGACACGAGCTTCGACATCGTCGGCGGCGGCGACCAGCGCAAGCAGCTGGAACACCTCGCCGCCCAGCTCGGACTCGCTGACCGGGTGACCTTCCACGGGCGCACGAGCGACGAGGAGCTCCGGGCCCTGCTGTCCCGTGCCAGCCTGTTCGTGATCGCCTCGATCGCGGAGCTCCAGTCCATCGCGACCATGGAGGCGATGGCCTCGGCCCTGCCGGTCGTCGCCGCCGACGCCGTGGCCCTCCCGCACCTCGTGCACGACGGCGAGAACGGTTACCTGTTCGAACCGGGGAACGTCGACGAGCTCGCCGCACGCCTGACCGACGTGCTCACCGCGGAGCCTGCGGAGTACGAGCGGATGCAACGGGCCTCGCTCGACGGCGTCGCGATCCACGACATCAACCGCACCCTCGACACCTTCGAGGCGCTGTACCGCGACGAGCCGCTGCCGGAGTAGCGGCCATGCACATCGTCTTCTTCGGCGATCAGCACCTTGATTCCCTCGGTGGGGCTCAGGTGTCGATGCGGCTCCAACGCGAGTTCCTCGAGCGAGCAGGGCACACCGTCACGGTCGTCGCGCCGAGGATGCATGGATCGCGGGCATCATCCGGCTCTCACGGCGGCGCCTACGTCGATCTGCCGTCGATGCCGATCACGCTCGATCGCGAGTACTCGATGAGCTGGCCGGGCCGCGCGATCGACCGCTTCCTCGACCGGGCCATGACCCGCCGTCCGCCCGTCGACCTGGTGCACGTGCAGGCCGACTTCTGGGGTGCGTTCATCGGGCACCGCTACGCGCAGCGCCATGGCCACGCCGTGGTGCACACCATGCACAACCGCGTGGACGTCGGGATCGCCGCGGTCACCCCGCTGCACCGGCCCGTGCTCGCGGTGCTGAACACGTGGCGCGGCCTCGCGATGCGCGGCATCGGACGACCGGTGCGTGGACGGGACGGGTGGGCGTTCCTGCGCGGTCTCGCCGTCGGGGCATCGGCCGTGACCGCGCCGTCGACCCATTTCGCCCGGCGCCTCGAACAGCACGACGTCTTTCCGCACGTCGACGTGATCTGGAACGGCATCGACGACGACCTCCGCGCGCAGACGCTCGCCGCACGTCCCGCCCGTCGGGAACCGGGACGGCCGCGATTCGTGTGGCTCGGACGGATGAGTCCGGAGAAGCGCCTGCTCCCGTTCCTGGAGGCCTTCGTCGCCTCGGGCGTCGATGCGGACCTGGAGATCATCGGCGGCGGCGCTCAGCGTGCGGCCGCCGAGAAGGTCGTCCGTGGGATCGACGGCGTGCGATTCGCCGGACGGCTGACCTACGCGCAGACGCTGGAGCGGATCGCCGCCGCCGACGCGCTCGTGCAGACGTCGATCGGCTTCGAGACCCAGGGGATGACCCCCTTCGAGGCGGCCACGCTCGGCACGCCCTCCGTGATCTGCGACCCCGACATCGGCGCGGAACTCGGCGGCGGCCTCTGGGCGGTACCGGATGCCGACCCTGCGGCGTCGAGCCGGGACATCGAGGTGCAGCGGGTCACCGCACTCGCGGAGACCCTGCGGCGGGCCGCCTCCGACATCGCGGGCGGCACCGCCCCCGTTCCGGTCCCCGAGGTCGCCGAGGCGTTCCGGCAGTCCTCGCGCACGGCCGCCATGATCGCCGTCTACGAGCGGGTGCTCGCGAGGCCCTGAGAGCTCGCGGTCCCGAGCACGCGTCGGGGTGACGGGGCGATGCTGTCCGTTCTCAGTGGAGACGCCGTCCGCTCTCAGATGAACTGGAGCAGCGTGATGGCGATGCTGGTGAAGACGAACCCGATGGCGCCGACTCCCGCGATGCCGATCGCCATGCCGGTGAGCAGTCTCGACCCGGCGCGGCGCATCGCGATCAGACCCAGGATCAGCGCCACGACGTAGACGAAGAAGCTCAGGATGCCGATCCCGTTGTCGAACGCGAGCATGAACTCGTATCCGCCGACGCCGCCACCGCTGTAGACGAATGGCCGCACGATGGATCCGAACAGATTGATCGCGAAGGTGGCCACAGCGATGATGAAGGCCGCGCGAGCGAGCGGATTGCTCTCGCGGACGGGTGTCGGTCGGCCGGAAGGGGCCAGCGGATAGGCCTGGGGAGCCGGGTTCGCCGTCGGATACGCCTGTGGCGGGGCGGCCGCCTGCGGTGCTGTCGGATACGGAGGAGCACTCGGGTACCCCTGCGCCGTGGCGGGGTACTGAGGTGCGGCGGGCAGAGGGGTGGCGGCTGGCGGCGGTGCCGCCGGAGCGGCCGGGAGGTCGTGTCCGGAAGGCGGGACGGGAGGCTGCACGGGCTCGCTCATGACGTCGAGCGTAGCCGTGGGGTGCCGGATGTGCACCGCGCCTCGCCTTGCACCGAGGTCACCGGTAGAGGCGTCCGGACTCCGCTTCCTGGTGGAGGTCGCGGCCGGCGAGGCGTCTCCAGTCCGTCGGCACGCGACGGTAGCCGTCGCGGCGGAGCTCGACGAACGTGGCGATCGTCGCCCAGGCGGCGAGGCCGAGAAGTGCGATGACGAGTATCATGGCAGAAACGCTACGTTCATCGTTGAACCGCCACGAGTGGCAGAGAAGACTCTGAGCGTATGAAAACTGCCATTCGGGAGCGTGTACATGAAGACGGTCGCCTGCGTCATCCAGGACGGGTTCGCACCCTTCGAGTTCGGCGTCGCGTGCGAGGCGTTCGGCCTCGATCGCGCTGACGACGGTGTGCCGAACTTCGACTTCCGCATCGTCGCCCCCCGCGCGGGCGTCGTGGCGTCGAAGATCGGTTTCTCGGTCAACGTCGAGCACGATCTGACGTTCGCCTACGAGGCGGATCTGGTGGTGTTCTGCCCCCTTCCCCGGGAGCACTGGGGAGACATCGATCCGCTGCTGCTCGACCTCGCCAGACACGCCGTCGCGCGTGGCGCCTGGGTGATGAGCGTCTGCAGCGGATCTTTCATCCTCGCGGCGGCCGGAGTGCTCGACGGGCGTCGAGCCACCACGCACTGGATGTACGCGCACACCATGGCGGACATGTACCCGCAGATCGACATCGACCCCGACGTGCTGTTCGTGCAGGACGGGAAGGTCATCACCAGCGCGGGCACGGCTGCGGGGATCGATGCCTGCCTGCACCTGCTCCGTCAGGAGGTCGGCGCCGAGCTCACCAACCGCATCGCACGGCGCATGGTCGTTCCGCCGCAGCGTGACGGCGGACAGGCGCAGTTCATCGACCGACCGATCCCGCAGGTCCCCACCGATTCGCTCGCTGCGGTGGCGGACTGGGCCGTCGAACACCTGCGAGACGATCTGGGTGTCGAGCAGCTCGCCGCCAGGGCGCTGATGTCGCCGCGCACCTTCGCCCGGCGGTTCAAGGCCGAGTACGGTGCGACACCCGCGGCCTGGCTCGCCCGTCAGCGCATCATCCACGCGCAGCGCATGCTGGAGCGCACCGGTCTTCCGCTCGAGCACATCGCGGATGAATGCGGTTTCGGGTCGGCGGCGGTGCTGCGGCAGAACTTCGCCCGCGTCCTCGGCCTCACCCCCACGGCCTACCGCGCGCGATTCTCCTGCGTCGAGGAGCCGGCGCTTCCCGCCGCCTGACCCCCCTCCCTTCCCCCTCTCTCCCCCCTCCCTCCCTCTCCCCCTT
>NZ_JRKC01000065.1:0-28091 GCF_000800925.1 Microbacterium sp. ZOR0019
ATGCGACCGGCGGGGGGAGCGCGAGGGGGTGACCCCTTCGCCCGCCGCCGAGCTGGCGGCGGGCTGCGACTGGCTCTAATAGCCCTTATAGGTCTATTACCGCCAGTAGCGGGGGTTCAGTGCCTCGGTGCCGTCGTAGTCCAGGGCGAGCAGGACGCGGGCGAGCTGGTCAATGTAGACGCCTTCGATCTTCGCGTGCTCGATGCCGCGGGCGTACTCGCGCACCTCGATTTCGATTTCATCGAGCGGGGTCGTACTCACGAGCACGGCCATGTTGCGAGCGGCCGCGTAGCGGTCGCCGGTTCGCGTGAATGGAAGGATGCGGGCGGTGAACAGTAGGCCGCCGCGGTCGTAGCGGCCGGGCACTGCTGCGAGCTGGCTTGCACCAAGCGACATAAACACGCCGGGGCCGATTGCCTGGCGGAACTGTTCGGCGGTCGAGCGGTGGAACTCGTCAGCTCCGGCGATGTGTGCGGTGTCGAACGGGATAACTCGGGTGGGCTTCATGGTCTTACCTTTCGTTAGGTCTTATAGGGTTTATAGGTCTATTTAGGCGGCGATGAGCCGGTCACGCTCGGCGTCGTCCAGCCGGTAGGCGAAGCTGCACGAGCCGAACCATTCGGCGGCGGTCGTCGCTGCTTCCTCGGTCGAGTACAGGCCAAGAATGCGGGTGCATGGGCAGTTGAGCACGGCCCAAGCGTGCGCGGTTCGGCTCTGGCCGCACTCGCACGCGATCCGCTCGGCGCACTGCTGCGCCTCGGCGTCGGTGCCCTCGGCCGCGTAGCCGATTCCAACGGGTGCCAGTCCGGCACAGCTCTTGCAGATGTAGGTGGTTGCCATGTTCTCTCTCCCTCACGTTTTTTTGCCTTGAAGGCGTTTACGCCTTTCGCAGAGAGCGACGCCGAAGTGCAAGTGACCGTGGAATACCGGAGTGAGCGCAGCGAGCGAGGATATGCCGCGAAAGCACTTGCGCGCAGGTTGAGCGAACGTAGAATGCCGCCAGGCTTCAAGGTAAAAAACGCGAAGCGTTCAAGCCCTGCGGCCGCTTGCGGCCGTCACATGGTGCAGCTCTTCGAGCTGCACTGCTTTGTCTGGGTCGCGGTGCGACCCTCGTGTTACTGCTTGGCTGTCCATACTGTGTGCAGGCCAGCCCCGCGATAGCTGGGCTGTGCACATTGTGGGCAGGTGAGGCTCTGCGTCGGTGTCCACATGCTGCCGCCTGCTCCGTCAGGTGGCGGCCTGTGCGTCATCCGACAAAGCGAACGGTCGTCGTGCGGTCGGTTCGCTCACGATAGGGCTGCCGCGCTCCGCTGCGCTGCGCTTTGCCTTCGAGGGGGTCTGGTTGCGTCTCGTCGTGGGAACGGGGGAACGGCATTGTCCCAATCGGCTTTGCGCCGAGTACATCCATGATGATGCGTTCGGCGTCGGATACGGGCACGGGTCGCGGCCGAGCTGGGGGAGTAGTGCCGGTGATGATGCAGCGGGCGGCGCGGTAGTCGGCCCGGCCGTTGGCGGTGCGGGGATGAATCGGGCGAGGGGCGGGGCCAAGGTCAGGCACGAGCACGAGTTGACCTGGTGCGGGGCGCTTCGGGCGTTCAGCTCGGGGCGTGTTCATCCAGTCCAGCTCGGCGCACCACCAGGCCCACAGTTCGCGCTCGACGGCGTAGCGCTCGGCGCGAGCTGCCAGGCGTCCGGTGACGCCGCGGGCGTCGGCCGCTGCGTCGCGGCGGTCGGCGGCGGGCTTGTGCCAGCCGTCGCGGCTGAGCAGCAGCACGTCAGCTTCGATGAGCCGGGTGAGTGTCTGTACCGTGTGAGCTGCGTCTGATCCGGTGAGCTGGGCGAGTTCTCCGAGTGAGAGAGGATCGTGAGTGCAGCGTGCATAGACGTTCCCAGCGTGTAGCCCGAGTGCTCCGAGAGTGAAGAGGTCATGTGCCGCATTGTCCAGCCGGTTTGTGAGTTCGAGCATCAGCGCGTTTCGTGCGGCTGCGCCGCTGCCGGGGGGGCGGTGGGCGACTTGTGACCGGGCATCTACTGGGTTGCTGTGGATAACGACGTGAGGGCCGATTTTCCAGTGTGCGGCGCTGCGGCCTTCGGCCTCGTTGGTGCGAATGATCCAGTCGTCTTCTGCGAGGCGCAGCAGCGCTGTGCGCGCCGTTTCACGGCCGATGCCTGCCATGAGTGCCAGGCGTCGGGTATCGGCCTCCAGATCGGCGCTGAGGGCTTGCAGGGCAAGGATGCTCAGCGCATCGAGCACGCGACGGTCTGCGGGGCCGCCTCCGCGGTTCCATCTGCCGGGGGCGGCGTCTGCGCGGCTCTGTACGGCGAGTACATGCGCGGCGATAGCGTCGGCGCGTGCGTCGAACGTCTCATCGCGGCCGACGATGCGGCGGCCGCTGGCGATGTAGGCGACGGCGCGATCCCATTGGCGGCGCAGCACGCGCGCGCGTTCGTCAGGCCGACGTGCGATGCGGCGGCCGTCTTCGTTGCGGGTGCGTGCGTGTTCCAGGCCGGGGGCTGTGTCGAGCACGCGGGCTACGTCGCTGTAGTGCCAGTGTGCGGCGGCCGCTCCGGTCAGCACGCGCCAGAGTACGGCGCTAGCGTCGTCTGCGGCGGCGTTGGTGCGCAGCGCTGCGGCCGCTGCGGGCGCTAGGGGGCGTTTGGTGCCGGGAATGTGGGGGTGTTTGCGGTCGTCCTGGGCTGTGTCGGCCGAGAACGTGTCTGTGCGCTCCGTAGCGGCCCGATCATTGACGAGCTGGGCCAGGCGCTCAACGGCGGCCGATACGGCTGCCGTGGTGCCACTGGGGCGCGTGAGCGAGTCCAGATTGCCGTCGATGACGGTCGAGCTGCCGCCGTGGCGGTGTGGTGCACCTGGTGGGCGCACGCATCCGGCCGCGGGGTTCATGATGGGGGAGAGGTCGAGCGTTGTGTGCAGCACCTTGGCGAGCCGTGCGAGCCGGTGTACCAGCGCGGCCGCGACTCCCTCGCGTAGCGCGATCCAGATATGACGGCCGCCCTGCGGGCCAGACTGGCAGACGACGGGGGCAAGGCCCGCGTCGATGAGGAGCCGCGCGAGCGCGGCCGTGTCTTGCTCGGCGGCCTCGGCCGCCTCGGGCGTCTTTCCGTCCAGGTCGAAGCAGAGCAGCCGGTAGGCGTGCTCGCGGTCGGTGAGGTAGATCGCCCAGGGCCGCTCAGGCGTGGCCGCGGTGACCGGCGTGATGTGCTGCGGCGGGTAGCTGTTGAGCGTGCTGCCGTCCTCGTTGACGGCTGCGACGCGCACGGTAGGGCGGGGGCTGATCGCTGCGGTGATCGCCCAGGCGTCGGCAACTGAGAGTTGGGTCGCGCAAATGTCGCCGTCTGTTGCTATGATGGTGTCACCTCCTAGGTCACCTCCTGGTAGGCACGCGAAAGCCTCGGGGCTTTTGCTCCACCTGATCCGATTCGCCGCCAAGCTTTCACGGTTCAGGTAATGACTTCTCCGATACCCCAGCTCCCCGAGCTGGGGTATCGCTCATTTATGCGGTGTCGATGGGCAGCTCCCCTTCGTTAGGTTCAGGCTGAGGCATCCACTCGGGTACGCCTCGGTCGGTCAGCTCGCCTTCGAGATGGTCTATAACCAGTTCGAGGAATACGCTTGCAGAGACGCCTGCCTGGCGCGCGAGCTGGTCGAACCGCTCCTTGCGCACGCGCTCGATTTCCCACGCGACGCGCACGGGCGCGACTCGGGTTCCTCGGGGTCGGCGTCTTACCTGCATGGTGTCAACCATAGCTGTATGCATACAGCTATGTCCACATTCATTATTGGCGTGTCTGATGCCGCGCCGGTCTTTGTAGGAACCCCTGCCGCCGGCGGCGCGATCGCCATGAGGGTTTCTACAAAGACTGAGGGCCGGTAGCGCGTTAGCGTTACCGGCCCTCAGTGCTGGTGGGGCTACAGGCCGCGTGCAACGGCGGCCGCCGCACCGAGCCATGCGCGCTGAGTCGCGGGGCGCAGCGCCGCGACGTTCAGCCAGCCCTCGACCATCTGGGGGTCGTGGGGGATTGTGGCGACCTCGCGTGCGAGGCTGGTGAAGCCGTTGACGACGGTGCTGATGTTCGCGCTCGTGGCTCGCGGGTCTGCCTGCGAGACGACGACGACGGCGTGCTGAGCGAGCTGCGCCGAGCGTTCGCTGCGGTCTGCGAGTGCTTCGAGCAGCAGTGCGCCTGCTTCTGCGTGGTCGTCGCGTGTGGTCGTGGCCACGACGATCTGGTCGGCGTGATCGACCAGGCGGCCCCACATTGCATCGCTCTCATCGTTGCCGGTGTCGATGAACACGAGCCGGTAATACTTGCGGGCAACGTTCCAGATTGCGTCAACGTCTTCGGCGCTGAGGCGCTGTTCTGATGCAAGTGCGAGTGGCTGAGAGCGCAGCACGTCAAAGCGGTCGGCGGTCTGGTGGTGAACGTACCGTGCCAGGTCGGCCGACTGAGCGCCCGTGCCGAGCAATTCGGTTGCGGCGGGCAGGAGGTCGAGCACGGTTGATTCGTGCGGGCCTTGTTCGGTGCGCCAGCCGAGCGTGCCGCGCGTCTGGTTGGCATCCCAAGCCAGGACGCCAGCACCGCCGAAGCGGGCGAAGATAGCGCTGAGCAGCACGGTCGTAGGCGTCTTGCTCGCTCCACCCTTGCCGTTCACAACGGCGATGGTGCGCGGGCCGGGCCAGTGCTGCGCAACGGCGAAAGTGTCATCGCGCTCGGCCTTCTCGGCCGGGCCGGGGGAGAGGCGCAGCCCGAGCCGGGTTGCGGTGCCTCGCCAGCCCTTCATCGCGGGTTCCTCAATGCGCGTGCTCTTCAAGAACGATTCGCGCATCGCGCGACGGGTGACGGTTGCCTGCGGCGCCCGTTCCGCGGTGTCCTCGTCTACGGCCGTCTCGGCCGTGATCGTCTCGGTGCTCGGGCGAAGATAGGGCGATGCGACCGGCTCGGGCTTCTCGTGGATTGTGCCGTCAGGGTGCACAATCATTTCCCAAGTACCGTCTGGTTCGGTCGTGATGAACTCGACTACCTCGCCGGTCGCGGCCGCGTGATCCACCACGAGACTTGCGACCTTGCGGCGGGCGTCTTCGAGACTTGCCCCGATGACCTTCTGGGGCTGCCCGTTGAGCGTGACGATTGCTGAGCCGTCCTTTTCGGTAGTGGCATGAGCGGTCATGATGCTTCCTCCTTGTGTGATGCGACAGCCGTTGCCGTGGCGCTGCCTCCGGGTGACTGATTCGGTGGGTACGCCTCAATTCGCACGGCGGCGTCTCCGAGCTGCAAGCGCACACCGTTGGGAACAACGGTCGGCGTGTGTGGTGCGAGGGGCGTTCCATCGGCCTCAGTGCCATTTGCTGCGTCTTGATCGGTGACGATCAAGCGGCATTCGTCATCGACGTCGACCAGGGCGTGCGTGCGCGAGCACTCACGGCCAGGGCTGACAAGCGTGACGCTTGTGTGCCCTGCAATCTCTTTGGGCCTGCGGCCGAGCACGATGGGCGGTTCAGCGCGCAGCGCTCCTGCGCCTTCGACGTGCACGAGCAGAGTCGGCCGCGCTGCCTTGCGCGGTACGACGATGGTGTGGTCGATCACCGTTTCTTCCTCGGCGGGGGCGGCGTGGTAAGCCTCGGGGATCGGGTTGGGGCGCGGCTTGGGGGCGATGACCGGCGTGGGCATCAGCGAAATCGTGCCTTCTGGGTAGACGTAAAACTGCCAGTTGGCGTCAGGGTCATAGGCGATGAAGTGCTGGGCTTGGCCCGTCTCCACGGCGTGCGCTATTGCCATGTCTCGTACCTTGTCGCGGGCCTCCGCGAGCGAAGGGGCACGAAACTTTGTTTCGTGGCCGTCGATAACGATGCGAGCTGCGCCGTCACGGCCGACGAACGATTCAATGGACATAGCGGATCTTCTTACTCTTCGGACTCGGGCAATGACGGGGCGGGCAGGTCGAGGTCACCAAGCATCGGCTGTTCAATGTCAACAACGGTGCCGGTGCGCTCATCGAGGATGAAGTACCAGATAGCGGTGTTGTTGCCGATAGGCACGGTGGTGGAGCCGTTGTGATAGGTGCCCTCGTAGTTCACTGAGACGCCGACGCGGAATTGCCCGGTGCCCGGTTCGCGGTGTTCGTTGCCTTCGCCGTATTCGATTGAAGCGGGCACGCTGCCGACGTTGTTGACCTGAATTTGTGCGGTCGGGCTAGAGCCGAAATATCCCGCCCAGACAGGCAAGTAATCGCGCGCAAGGCTTTCACTCATTCCGGCCTCGATATAGCGCTGCTGAGTAAGCGCGGGGTCTTCTGCCGCACGCCACGCGGCTGCAAGGCGGGCAACGTCGAAGACGGTTTGCTGCTGTTCCTCGGTGAACGTGATGGTGGGCGTCTCTTCGATCTGGCTCGATGTGTCGGGCTGCGCGTCGTCCTCGGTGTTCTGGTTGGCGAGCACGAGCCACACGATGAGGCCTGCGAGGATCGCGGCTGCTGCGATGCAGCCGATGATGATGAGCGTGAGTCGCTTGCGGTCAATCATGGTGTGGTGCTCCTTAGAACGTAAAGCCAGCGGCGGTGAGGATGGGGAGGGGATCAACGGCGGTGCCGTTTAGGTGCACCTCGAAGTGCAGGTGACAGCCGGTGCTGTAGCCCGAGCTGCCGGTGAGCGCGATTTGTTCTCCGGCTTTGACCTTCTGCCCTGCAGAAACCATGATTTCGTTGGCGTAGCTGTGGACGTACCAAGTCACGAGGCCTTCGACGTGGTCAATCTCGATAATCATTCCGCCGCCGCCGCCGTCGAATACGCGGCTTACTTCGCCGTCTCGGGCTGCCCAGACGGGGCCGCCGCATCCTCCGGCTTCAAGGTCAAGGCCGTAGTGGAATGGCTGTGTCGGCCCGGCCGGGGTCTGGATGACTTCGCGAGGCCCAAAGCCTCCGTTGATGGGGCCGTTGCCGGGCCGCGCCCATCCATCGAGGCCGATTTCGCCGGGAATGCCTGGGATCGTCTGGCAACTCCCGCTGCCGCTAAGCAGGCTCGAATCGAGGCCTGACAGTGCAGCGACCACGGCGGTTGCGGGCACCCAGTAAATCTCGTAGTGGAACGGGTCTTGGTTGACCTGCACCTTGTGAGCTACGAGCGTCGGGGCGAGGCTCTGACGCTCGGCCTCGGGCACCTTCTGAATCATGGCGTCGAAGAACTTGCCCGCTGAAATGTACGGATCGAGCCGGTCTTCGAGTGTGCCCCAGTTGTCGCGCTGTTGGAACAGGCCTCGGCTATCTGGGCCTGCGGCGTCGCCGTACTCGAGCACCTGCAAGCTCGACTCGCCCATAGCGGTCATGACGCCGATGGTCTGATCGCGCACGCTCAGGCCGCGATCTTGGGCGGCCTGGATGATGTGTGCGGCGTTCACTAGTTGCTCATGGCCGTAGCCCGAAATGCTGGTGGCGGGCACCTTGCTGGGGTCGATACGGCCGCCTGTGTTGAAGCTGCACGCGGCCGCACTGGCGGGTGCGAAGAATGCCAGTAGGGCAATGATGAGCAGCACCACGGCGAGCACTGCCGACACCATCGTGATGAGCGGTGTCGAAGTGGCGACGGCCGCAACGGCCGCGACGATGGTGCGCAGCGCGTTCGCTGCGACGGCGGCCGCGCGTGCCTGAGCTGCGGCAAACCGGGTGATCGACGTGCCTGTGCTCGCGGTGGTCTTGGCGGCCTTCGCGGCCGCGGCGCGCTTCTGCGACGCAACGATGCCGCCCTTGACGGCCTTCCCGGCGAGCTGGCCGCCCGAGCGCACGCCTCGGCCCGCGGTCTTGGCTGTGGCGGCGGTGCCTCGCTTCGCGCCTGCGAGAGCGACATTCTCGCCCTCGCGGGTAGCGAGGTCTACCGCGTCTTCGTCGCCGTCAGCCGTCTTGGCGGTGGTGGCCGCAAGCGCGGTGCCCTTCACAACACTGTCGCCCGCGCCCTTCGCAGCTCCCGCGCCTGCTTTGCCTGCGGCCTTCGCAGTGCCGCGCATTCCGCGGCCGAGCGCCCCGCCGCTCGTGCCGGTGGGCGCGTCCGTGGGATCATCGCCGCCGATGATCTGCACCGAGCGCTTATTGAGCGAGAGCCGCGCGAGGTTGTCGGATGCTTCACCCTGCGGGTTGGAGCTGCGAAGGCCTTTCATTGGGGGTTACCTCTCTCCGAATGACGTTGAGAACAGCTTGTACAGTGCTGAATCGGTCGGGATGCGGCCGTCCATCGGGATCACCGCATTACCTGAGCGCATGAGGCCGTGGCCTGGTTGTACGTTCGTGAAGAATCGGCGCTGCTCTTCGGAGAAGTGCAGCAGCTCGCACAAGCTGTCGGCGTCAGTTGCGTTCTGGCCCAGCAGCAGCAGGAAGTCACAGTTCGCGAGCATCAGGCGTGCGTCCTGGTTTGCCAGCAGCTCTTCGATGTTCTGCGTGATGCCGGTGGGGATCAGCCCCCACTTGCGCGCACGCTTGTACAGGCCGCGGAAGTAATCCGCGCTGTACTTGTTCGAGAACAGCAGGTGGAACTCGTCAATGTAGAGCCAGGTGCGGCGGCCCTCGGCGCGGTTGCGAGCTACGCGGTTCCAAATCTGATCGAGAATGACCATCATGCCGAACGTGCGCAGCTCGTTACCGAGCTTGGAAATATCCCACGACACAAGCCGGTTTGCCGGGTTGACGTTCGTGCGGTTCGAGAAGCCGCCGAGCGAACCAATCGTGTAGATTTCGAGCATTCGCGCCAGCTCGCGGCCTGCGTCTTCGCCGCTCTCTGCGAGTGCTTCGCGCAGCTCCACAAGGGTAGGCATTGGCCCGCCTTCGGCGGCGTGCTTCCTGTAGAGCGTGAGGGTGCTGCGGTCTGCGACTGAACGCTGCTCGGGCGTCAGTCCAGCCTTGCCGCCCACGAGCGCTTCGAGCATGGTCAGCACGAACTCGCACTTGGCGTTGATCGGGTCGTCTTCGCCGGTCGTGAAGTTGAGCTCAATATCCATCGGGTTCACGCGCTGCTCACTGCCCGCGTGAATACGGATGACTTCGCCGCCGAATGCCTCGATGAGCGGTTCGTACTCGTGCTCGGGGTCGATCACGATTACGTCATCGTCTGGGCGGCTCAGGAGCACGTTCGTAATCTCCATCTTGCCGCTCTGCGACTTACCCGAGCCACTGGTGCCGAGAATGAAGCCGTTGCCGTTGGTGGTACGGGTGCGGTCAGCCACGAGCGCGTTGCTGCTCTGTGCGTTCACGCCGTACCAGTTGCCACCGGGCACGAACAGCTCTTGCGTGGTGAAGGGCACGATGATTGCGGCTCCGGCCGTGGTCAGCGTGCGCCGCATGGGGATACGGCGGCGGCCGATAGGTAGCTCGGTCGTCAGGCCGTCGAGCTGCATGTAGGTTGCGACCTCGGCGGTGCAACTCTGCTTGCGAATCACGGTCATCACGCGCTTCACGTTCTGTTCCATCTTCTCGCGTGACGTGGCGCTCACTCCCATGACCATCACCGTTGAGAACAGCTTTTGGTTCGAGCTGCGCAGCTCATCGCGGAGGCCTTGGGCCTCTTCGAGATTGTCCTTGACGGCGCGCGGGATCATTTCTTTGTCGATGCCCTGCTTGGTCGCGCGCTTCTGCTCGGTGATCTTCTGCATTTCAAGCTCTGCGATCTGCCGCTGCACAAGGCTCATGCCCTCAACCTGTTCGAGGGGTTCAAGGTGCAGCGAGATAGTCAGGTCGCACTTGATTTCGGTCAGCTCTGAGATGAGTCGATCCGAGAGCCACACGGGGTAATCGCGCATCCAAAGCACGGTGTGGTAGGTGTCTCCCGAGCCGTTGCGGAAAATGAGCGGGCCGTTCTTGTCCTTGGCGTCAATCTCCCAGGGCGCGACGAAATCGGCCGTTGAGAGCTTGCGGTTCGGCTCGAACTCGTCTTCGTTGAATGTGAACAGCTCGTGTGGTCGCAGAATGTGGCTGAACACTTCGAGGCGCTCGGCTCGGTTGAGCCGGTGCACCTGGCACCCGTCCATGCCTTGCAGCGCTGCCTCGGCCTCGTGGAAGATGCGTGTGAGGGTCGTTTCAGCCTTTTCGAGGTCGGTTTCTTGCACGGTGACGGTCAGGTACTTCTCCGTGACCGTGTTACCGCTGGCGGCCGCGAGCTTGTCGCGCACGATTCGGTTGAAGTCGGTGCGGAAGAAATCGAACTCGTCGCCTCGCAGCGGCTTTTGCACAAGCTGGCTCACGTCGGCGTCATCGAGCACGCGGTTCACGATGGTTTCCTGTACGCGGGTGCCTGCACCGTAGCTGTTCAGGAATCGTGCCCAGCGGTCAACGATGCTCGTCTGCTGGTCTTCGGCGGCTGCGACATAGTTGATGTCGCTGATGCCCAGTGTCATCGACCATTCATCTTCACCGAGCCAGGCGACGCCGCTGGGCATGATCGCTTCGTAGCCCAGTATGTCGCGGGTGCGCTTCGGCGCGGCCTTGTAGCCGGTGGGGCCAGCGTTATCGCTGCCAGACTTCCGGGCCTTGCGGTTGCGGCGCTCTCCGGGCTTTGCCAGGGCGGCGGCGCGCTGCTTCTGCTTGCGGGTGTTCCGTGATCGTTTTGCGGAGCTTCCGTGCTGCGGCTCGGCGCTGCTTGGCGCTTCGGTTTCGGCTGGTCGGCTCGGCAGGTTCGCCGGGCGTGACAGGTACGGGTTCTCCTGCGGAGTCGTTACCGGGCTGGGGTTCGAAGGTGTCTGCATAGCTAATCGTCTTTCTCATCAGGTGGTGGCGGAGGAAGAATCCGAGATACTGCTCGGGTTTGAGGCCCATAGGTCTCCACCAGCCCCATATGGCTGCTGGGATGAGTAACGGGAACATGACGTACATGCCGACCGTCGTTGCTTGTTCCATCGTCTGACCGATGCCCATGAGTCCTACGGTGACTCCGGCGAACGCGCCGCCGCCGATGCCAACCATGAACGCGAGTGCGGCGATCTGTCGCCAGGTGCGCCCAAACATCGGTTTGGGTTCGTAGGCGGCGATCTCCTTGTAGACCTTCATTTCAAGTGCCATGACTTAGCCCTCTCCGATGACCTTCTTGGCGAGGCCATTTGCACCGAACAGTAGGAAGATGAGCACAATGGGCGCGACGAAGAATTGGCCGAAGTTGCCAAAGATGAAGCCGACCATATCGCCGTCGTAGCTGCCGATATTGCCGAGCCAGCCCCCGAGTAGGGCTTGATACATCTTCACGGCGACAACGATGATGACGCCCGTGAACGCGACGCTCGCGAAGCCTTTGAGATAGCCAATGCCGATGCTCTTGGTGTCGTCGTGCCCGAGGAACGCGAGCGGCAAGCTCGCGAACGCGGTGAGCATGTACATCTGCAAGAACCGGATGAACACAAGCACAATGGCGATCACCGCGGCGATCTTCTGCACCACCCACGGCAAGAAAAGAATGACGATCATGCCGAACTTCTCCATGTTGCCGAGGTCATCGAGGTCGTCGCGCATCGCATCGCCCATCAGGGCGGCGTCTCCGCCGCCTGTGCCCACGTCCACCGAGTTCGCGGTGTTCGTGATCGAGGTAGCGATAGATGCGATTGCTTCCAGCAGCAGCACTGCGTTCTGTGCGACCACGAACACCAGAGCGATCTTGAACATGGTTGCGGCGACGATCCGCACGCCCAGCTCGCGGTCACCCTCAGCCCTCGTGCTCGTGGTCGCGAGCATCAGAACGAACATGATGCTGAGCACGATGGATGTGACGGGCTTCACCGCTGTGCTGTGGATCGTGAGCGCTGCCGAATAGAGGTCTGCGTTATAGACCTCCGGCGACAGCAACAAGTCGTTGGTAGCCGACCCCGCCCCTTGACTGAGGTGGTTGAGCATGGCTACCAGCCAGTCAGTGATATCCATTGCGGTGCCTTACTAGGCGACGATGACCTTGAACAACGCGGCGGCCGCGATGATGAGGCCGCCGCCGATGATCTGCCACACGCCCGTCTGAATCTGCGGGCCGTTCTGATCCTTGAGCGCGCCGCCCGTGACGATCGCTCCCCAGACCAGCCACAGGCCGCCGCCGATGATCGCGAAGGTGGTGAACAGGTCGAGAATCTGGTTGAGCAGGTCCATGGTGTCTCCTTTGGGTTTCCGACTTCTCGTAATATACTTTACGAGAAGTTAGTCGTTTTGTCGATATGGTAGAAATGGTGAGTATGCGGGGTGAACTTTCGGAGGCTGAGGCGCGGGCGCTCTCGCACCTGAACCCTCGCCGCTTCGAGCTGTTGCTGCGTGCAGCGCGGCTTGGCGGGCCGTTCACTGCACCGCAGCTCAGGGAGGCCGCGCCAGAGCACGCATCGTCGCTGACACGCGATCTGAACGCCCTAGAAGCGGGCGGGCTACTCTTAGCCTCACCGACCGCGGCTGAGCCGCGTCAGGGGCGGCCGGTGCAGTTCCGACTCGCCCCTGAGACGCCCGCGCTGTTCGCGCGGCTCTCCACCTTGATTTCAGAGGCATCTAGCTAGACTCCTGCCGTCGTTTTTATCGCGGCCTTGCGCGACTTGAACGGCTTGAGGCCTCGAATCAGCAAAATAGCCTCGTCGTTCGACATGCGCCCAATCTCGTCGGCTGTCAACAGCGCACGCTTCAACGTGCGCTGAGCCTTCGTGCGTGAGCCGGTGACGCCGTAGGTCTGCGAGAACTCGTCCATCGTGATCGTCTCGTCTCCGAGCTGCTTGGATAGCCACTCGTTCGTCTCCTGGTCGCGGCCGCCCAGGAACAGAAGCGAGTCACAGTTGCCAACAATCGCGTTCCAGTCATCGCGCCATATGGCCTTGCCCTGCGAGAAGGCCTGCACGATGATGCTGGCGCTGATCCCGCGCGAGCGGATCGTAGCCATGAGCACTTCAAAGCTCGGAATCTTGCCGATGTTGGCGAACTCATCGAGGAAACAGTGCAGCGGCACGTCGAGCGTGCCGCCCTCGTTGTGGTCAGCGATGTAGACGTTCTCCGCGAACAGCGACTGCCAGAACATTGCAGCGAGGAATCGGAACGTGACGTGTGTATCTGGGAGCTGCAAGAACAGCGCCGTTGGCTCTCGGCCGACGCGATCTAGCCCAATGTCGTCACTGGAAAGAATCTCGCGCACGTCGTGCATGTCGAGCGGCGCGAGGCGCACGCCGAGCGAGATAACGACGCTCAGGCGCGTCTCTGCCGGGCCTTGCTGATAGACGCGGTACTGACGTGCGGCGAAGTCGAGCATCTTCATCACGGCCTCGTCTTCTGCACCGAACGCGGCGGGGTCTGCCTTCCACTCTTCAACGATCTTGCGCGCGGCCTCCATCTTGAGGTCGGTGTCACTGTTGAACTCGTCAGGGTTGCTCTCGCTACCCTCCATCGCCTTGTGCAGGTCAACCACGGACGGCAAGTGCATCTGGCCGCTTTCCTCCGTCGTCGTCGCCCAGACGTAGGCGATGAGCGCGGTGAGTAGAGCGCGCTCTGCTCGCTCCCAGAACCCGTCACCGCGGCTCTCCTTGCCGCTGGTGTTCGCCATGATCGTTTCGGTGAGCTGAGCGACGCCGGTTTCTGGTTCGGTGTCGTTGATGTAGGCGAGCGGGTTGAAGCGATTGGACTGGCGAAGATCGACCAGGTTGAACGTGCGAACGCGCAGCCCCTTCGCTTCGAGGGGCTTGCGCATCGTGCGGTAAATCTCGCCCTTGGGGTCGGTGACAGCGAAGCTCCACCCTTCGATGGTCGAAAGGTTCGGCAAGACATACCCTCGTGTCTTGCCCGTGCCCGATGCTCCGAGCACGCACACGTTGAGGTTGCGGCGGGTCTTGTACGGATCGAGCGCGAGTCCTTCGGTCGCGGTGAGCTGCAAGCGCTCGGCGGGGTTCTTCGTGGTCAGCGGCTTCATGTCGCGCGCGGTTGCCCACGCGGCCGATCCCTGTTCCTCGCCCTGCCTCGTGTTCTTCTTCCCGCTCATGCCGTAGAGCACGATGAGTAGGAACAGCACGGCGGCCACGGTGCCGCCGATGAGTGCAGCTTGATCGAAGTCGAGCTGGAACAGCGAGGCACCGAGCGCGGGTAGGAACTGCTTCGGAATCTCGTTGACCGGCGTGCCCGCGGCGTATTCGGTCATGGTGAAGTGCGTTGCACGGTTACCGAGATAGAAAACGATCCCGCCGCCGATGAGCGCTCCAATGACCTTGCCCTTGGTGAATCCTTGGCTCATCGTTCTACCTCCGGTTCGCCTTCGGCGTGGGCGCGTCGTCGCTGGCATTGCGACTCGGCGTGCGCTTCTTCGTGCGCGTCTTACTCGAATCTATCTCCGCCTTGCGCTGCTTCACGTCCTTGTCGATCTTCTCGGCTGCGTGAGCGCGCGTGCGGTCGCGTGCGGTTTGCTCGGGCCGCTGCTCACTGCGTGTGAGCGCTGGTTCACGCTCGATGCTGTGGCCGCCGCGATCTGTCACCGCTTCGTCTGGCTGCGTCGTCACGCGCTCAGGCGCAGCGTCGTCGGTGCGCGTGCGTGTCTCGCTCAGCTCGGCACTCTCGACGCGCGGTGCATCCTCGCGCAGCTCGTCAGTGCCGTGTACGGGCACCTGTGTCTGGTCGTCGCTGCTCAGCGTCGGCTCGACGGTCTGCTGCTGCTCCTGCTGCGCTGCGCCCTGTTGCAGCTCAGGCGCGTTGCGCGCCAGCTTCTCATCGACGCGCTCGGCCGCGACCGTTAGAGCGTGCTGGATCAGCTCGGCATCCTTCCCCTGAACGTGGAAGGTGCGCGAGCCGTCGCGGTGCGTCTCAACGCTCCACACAACGCCGTGACGGCGCAGCTCGCGCTCTAGCTCCTTCGACACTGCCCGGTCGTCGATGTTCACTAGATCGCGCTTGCCCTCCGCGATCTTGCTGAAATCTTTGAGTGAAACCTGCCCGCTCTCGCGCTGCTTGTTGACGTTCTTCTGAATTGAACGGTAGATCGCGGTGACCGCTTTGAACGGCGCGGCCGCTACTCCCTTTCCAACCCATAGCGAGGCCTTCATGCTGGCGCTCGATGTGGTCATGGTGACCTTCTGTGTGAGCTGTTGCAGCTCGGCTTCACCCTTGTCTACGAGGTCAACCATTATCGTGTCCTTCCATCGTTGTTGCGTGTCGGTGCGTCCGGTCGCTGGCGATCTTCGTTGCGTGCGCGCAGCTTGTTCGCTTCCATTTCGAGGCGGTCTTGCAGTGTCATCGAGCGTGTGCCGCCGTCGCGATCCTGCTCTGCGTCATCGAGCGTGACCGCATCGGCCGAGCGTTCGTCAGCGCGTGCGGCGCGCTGTGCGTGTGTCTCGGCATCGCCCGCTGCAACATCGCGGCTGAGTCGCTGCGCTGCCTGCTCTCGCTGGCGCTGCTGCTGCGCTCGTTCGCTGCCCTCTCGTGCAGCGTTCGACTGCGCATGAATTCGATCTGATACAGACATCTTCGCTTCCTCCTTCGTTAGTTGCGTCAGTGCGTGAATGTCGCTCTTGGCTCCGTCAATCTCACGTTCCATGATGCGGAGTTGTGCTTGTAGGCCTGCGAGCTGTGCGGGGTCACCTGCGGGGGTCACCATGAGTTCGGCTGCTGCTACAAGCGTTGTCTGGTACGCGAAGTGACGCTCGGCAACGAACGCGCGTGCGCGTTCGATAGCGGCATCGGGGCCGCTGCGCCCGCTGTCACTCATCCATCGAGCCTTCGCGTTCACGCGAGCTTCGAGGGTGCGAAGTTCGCTGAGGCCGGTCTGCCACTTCGTCAGGTTTCCGCCGAGCTGCGCGTTCTTCGCGTAGTGCGTTGCACCCACTAGATCAGGTTCCGAGAACCACTTGTACAGGCCGATAGTGGGCACCGTCTTTGCCAGGTTGCCGCGTGCATCGGATAGCCGGTGCTCATCGTTTGCAGGTACATAGATGCGCAGCGCTCGACCATGCCGAACGATCTGAGTCTTGGCAACGGTCAGGTGTAGCTCGCGCTTCGTGCCCGGAACAATCACGGTCATCGTGTCGCGTGTCTCTTTCGTCACCATCGACACATCGACACCGATCTGGTTGACAACCTGGCGCGTGAGTCGAGCCATGATTGACGCTTCGGAGTACGCCGCGCCCAGTCGGTAATCGCGCACCGGTCGAGGCATCGAGATTTCGCGGAATGAGAGTGTGCCCGAGCGGCCGCCGCGTGTCGATACTTCGACGCCTGCGCGGCCGAGGATCGCTTGAAACTCTGTCCAGCTCGTCGCCCGAATGGCTGCTTTGTCAATCTCGGTGCGTATGAACTGCTTGCCGCTCTCCCCCTTGAGCACGCGGTAAATGTCTGCCATTGACCGCCCGCTTGCGCGCTCGGGCTTCGGTAGAACGCTCAAGCCTTGCGCTCTGCATAGCTCATCGCTCATGTCGCGAATGTTGCCGATGGTGCTCTTCTGAACACGGAACCGTCGGCCGGTTTCGCGGTTCACTGCGTTCAAGATGATGTGGTTGTGAACGTGCCCCTTATCGAGGTGCGTTGCAATCATGTACTCGTGCGATCCGCCCGTGATCTGCTCCGCGAGCTGCACGCCGAGTCGATGCGCGGTAGCAGTGTCTACGCCGTCTTTCGGGTCGAACGACTGGATCACATGATGCGCGAGCACGCTACCTTCGCGAGCCTTCGAGACGCCGACGCGCTGCGCGGTCTGCTCGAACTGCCGAGCAACGGCCTTGAAGTCAGACGGGTCAATGATCGTATCTGCGTTGGTCGAAACCCACACACCGTCAGCCGTTGCGTCAGGGCGCGAGATGTAAGCCAACGCCTTCGCGGGTGTTGACTTGATCTGCCCCATCTTCACAACGGCCATGTGCTCACTCCACCGCTTTCGCTGCCTGCTCGATCAGAGCTTGAATCTCGCGCACGAGCTGGCGCGTGTACTTCACTTCATCCAGCGTCGCGACGTTCTCAGTGTTCGCCTGCCTCGCGATCTGGTTGATGTTGTTGCCGATCCTCGCAAGCTCGGCACCGAGCGGTGCAGGATCGAACGCGATCTTTCGCACCTTCACTTCACCGTCGAGGATCGTTCGCCGCGCGAACTCATCGAAGCTCGACGCCTCCGCGAGAGACATGCGGCGCTCAACCGTCGCCCACTCAGAGTCAGAAAATGAAATGAGCTTGCGAACCGGCCGTGCTCTGCGTGGCTCCGGGTTCGTCATGCTCTCTCCTACTAGCGGGTTCGGGCTGCAAGCCCGTTATTGTCAGTCCTACCGGACGGACAAGCCGTAAGTGGTTACCACTTGCTATGCTTGCTACCCTCCGTGAGTCCATCCTACCCCCGAAGCTGCACAGTCGCTAGACTGGGTAGCGTAGGGGTATCGGCGCAGCCGATCCTCTGCGTAGCAGAATGAGAGTCGGCCGCGCTGCGCGCGGTCGGCTCTGTCAGCGCCAGCCCTGCCGGGCTGGCTCAGAAAAGGGAGTCAGCATGTCTACTGAACGGAACATTGACGATCTGCTCAAAGAGGATGAAGCGCGGCTGAAGGCCAAGCGCAAGCGTCTGAGCACGTTCGGCAAAGCACTTGAGGATGCACGCGCCGCGAGCGTCAAGGCTGCGGATACGGCCGCCGAGATTCTTGACGCCGGTGACCTCACACGCGCCGATATTGCGAAGGTCTTTGCTCTGAGCAAGGGTGAGCGCTCGACGCTCATTCCGGCCGCGCAACGTCGCGCAGCGTCGGCGTCAGCGGCGCAGTCGCCAGTACAGTCGGCGCACGCCGAACACGAGCCAAACTACAGCGCGGCCAATACCGATCAGTAGGGCTTGCACGAGCCAGATGATGCCGCGGATGATCGCACCCGCGCCGAACAACACGAGCTTGATAACAAGTGCGATCACCAGAACCGCGACGACGATGAGGACGACTGCCATGATCTGCATAGTGTCTCCTTTCGCTCGCGGTTTTGTGTGTGAGGGCTTCCCCCGATGATATGAGATTAGCTCCGGCCTGGCGAGCCTCAAGGGCGCTTTGCGTCGCTGCACGATGCGGCTTCGCCGCACCCTTGACCCTCGCCAGGCCTACGCTGCGGGCTTCATATCGGGGTAAGCATCACTGCGAGTAGCGGGGCTACTCGGGCTTCGACAGGGCACGGCTTACCGAGCTGCGGCCGACGCCGAGTGCGAGCGCGATTTGCGCGTAGCTCATCGGCGGGTCAGCCTCCCGCATGGTCTTCGCCATTGCGATTCGCTCGGGTGTCATGACGGTCGGGCGGCCGCCGATGCGACCCTGGGAGCGTGCGTGCTCGACGCCTCGCCGGGTGTTCTCGCGGATCATATCGACGCGGAGCTGCGCGAGCGTCGCCATGATCTTGAGCATGGCTTCACCCATCGCTGTTGACGGGTCTATGTCCATCCACGGTTCATCGAGGCTGCGCAGCTTCACGCCTCGCGCTGCGTGGTCACGGATGACCGAGATAGCGATGCTGTCGGTGCCTGCTACGCGGTCGAGCGAGGGAATCACCAGCTCATCACCGGGGCGTTGAATCTTGCGGCACTCGATCCAGTCGGGGCGATCCTCAACGCGACTTGAATAGCCAACATCAACGAAAATTCGTTCGCAACCTGCCTGTTCGAGGCGGGCGATCTGCGAGTCTGCATTCTGCTCGCGGGTGCTGACACGGGTGTATCCGAGCTTCACGGTTATCGTCCTAAGCTCGGGCCACGCTCGGGCGGCTTCGGCTTCGTACCGTCACCCAGCTCGGGCGTATCCGGGCCGCGATCTGCTGCGTGCTTCGGCTTGCTCGGCCGAGCTTCGCGCAGCTCGTTCATCTTGCGCTCGATGCGCTCTCCGAGCGTCATCGGCTTCTCGGGCGCTGCGTCGCCTGTGACGCGGCCGCCCTCGTGCATGAGCACGTTCGAGCGCGGCACGGCCGCGTGCTCGAACACGGGCACCATAGGCCGATGATTCGGGGTGTACTCCCCCATCGGCGGCCGCGTGGCGGCCGATGCCAGGTTCCAGACTTCCTCGGGCACACGCTCGAACTCAAGCGTGTACGGCGACCGCTCCGCGATGTGTTCCATGAACACCTTGGTCGTCCTACCGTTGCCCTCCCTGAACGGATGAGCCTGGTTGACGTGGGAGAAGATTTCGGCCGAGCGTTCCGCGAACGCTCCGTGGTCGAGCTGCGCCCAATCGGTGCGCTCGACCATCGAACGAACGTCGGTCAGATAGGCGTCTATCGCGCCGTTGTGAGCGTCAGCGAACGGGGCCGTGCCACCCTTCGCCATGTTCACAGTCCGGTAAGAACCGCTCCACTCAAAAACGTCTTGAAAGATATGGCCGTGCAGGGCCTTCATGTGCTCGCCGTCGAACGTGCGAGCCACAAGCTCGGGGCGCAGCTCAAGCTCAGTGCGCCGAGCGAACGACATGCGATAGTCGTAGCTGCGCAGCGCCTCGAAGTCTCGGATACCGGGCACGTTGCGCAGCACACCGTGGCCGGTCTGAGCGTCGTAAGTTTCCGGGTAGAAGTATGACGCCCACGAGTCGAACTGCTGCGGCATCAGAGCGCGGCGGCCGCTCCGGCGATGCGCGCCGCCTTGTCGGCCGAGCGTGCCTGGTAATCCTCGAACGTCAGCGCGCCGCGCGTGTAGTCGATGAGGTCGGCCACGTCTTCTCGGTTCGGCTCCCATCCCTCATGCCAGCCTGCCGCGAGCGAGCGCACAACGGCTCGGCGCTTGTCAGCGTCGAGCTGGTCGAACAGCTCGGGCCAGCGGGCCTCTACGTCAAATGATGGTTGCGACATAATGCTGCACCTCCTAGTGTACTCCTGATTTTACCGGCCTGCCCGCAAACGGTATAGGGCGGGTTTCGGGTCGGGGTTGGTTTCGGTCATAGGTTTCGGTCGGTCAGATAGCGGCGTGTCGCTGCCTCGGCGGGCTGCCCCGCTGGGCTGCCCGAAAACGACCGTTTACGGGCAGTGTCACTTCGGGTAGCTCGGGCCGTCTACGACCAGCCCGAACGGGCCGCGACGTGTGCCCCACGGCAGCGGCTTACCCTCGTCCATATCAGCGCACAGCCCGCACCTCGACGTAGGCGGCGAGGGCTTCGCGCACCACGTCAGATTCCTTGCGGTGCTCGCGCTCGGCAATTGCGGTCACGCGATCCTTGAGCGCCTGCGGCACGCGGGCACGCACCACGGGCGATGCTCCGGCCTTCGCGCCGACGCTCGGCCGCCCGAGCACAATGCGGGTCAGCTCGTCCACACTCGTCGCGCCCGTGGCCTCAATGAGACTACGCTGCGCCTCGGCGGTCGCCTCCGATCCTCGGCGCACGGTGCCAGGCTTTACCTTGAAGTCGCCGCGCTCGGCGCGCGCCGCCAGCTTTTCGTAGTTGGTGCTCATGGTGCTACTTCCCTTCGTTGAGTAGGTGTCGGAACAGATCACTCAGTGGCATCGCATGAAAGATCACAATGGTTCGCGGTGGACGGTGCGCGGCGATAACTTCGATGTAGCGATCAGTCTGACCGTGCGGGTGCCCGACATAGACCATCGTGACTTCGCCCGGCTCCCCATCAACTTCGGCCGATACCTCCGCGTGCATGATCGCGTAGAGCGAATCTTCGCGCGGAATGCCGTGCTTGTCGGCGCTACTCGTGAACTGAACTCCCATAACTAAAGGGTAGCACAAAATGCGGCTACATAACAGTAGCCCCATTTACCGTTGGCTGCCGCTAGCCGCGCATAAAGCTGCCCGGGTGTATCAGCGGCATTAAACAGATGAGGGGGCAAGAACCATGTGAAGGATTCCTGCCCCCTGGTGAGGCGCTCGCAAAGGGGGATGCGTACACGCCTCTCCCCGCCTGTCAGCCGACGTCCATCGGGGAAATGAAACCGTCGTTCATGAGGGCAGGGTGCTCAGAATCAGAGAAATCCGTCCTAAACGTTTCCTGATACAAATTTCGAGGTAGCCAGTCAGGTGGGAGGCGTGTACGCCTCCCACCTGACTGCTCACTTAGCTACGCCGACGGCGTGCGGCCAGGAGTACGGTGGCTACACCGGCAAGGAGTAACGCCAGTGCCGCAGCACCCATGATGCCCAGCCCAGCACTACCGGTGGAGGCGAGATCGCCGCCCTTCTCGACCGGAACTTCGTCCTTCTCGATAGTGTTCGTCAGCGAGATTTCCACCACGTCGGACTTGCCGACTCCGACCGTATCGGTGCTGAATTCGTGACCTGTCCAGGTCGCGCCGTCAACACCGGCAGGGGTCTGCTCGGTCAGTTGAACCTCTGCACCAGCGGGCAGGCCGTCAACGGTAACCGGGGTGCCGTCCGCGACCACTTCGAGGGAGCCTTCGCCCGCCTCGAAACCAACCCCGGCCTTGTACTCGTAGTGCACCACGAACACTGCACCATTAGCCACAAGGTTCTTGCCGCTGCCGTCAATGAGTTTCTGGATGCTGAAGCCGCCCTCGCCGAGCGCGATCTCGTTCACCAGGGCCACCTCAGCGGTCTGGTTTTTGCCGACCGTGACGACGTTGCCGTCAGGGAACGACGCCGATACCCAAGTGCCGTTCTCCGGGTCAACCGGAAGCACTTCTTCCAGCGTCACGACCGCGCCCTCGGGGAGGCCGTCAACCGTGGCGGTGCCACCCTTGGTGACCGTCAGCGACCCTTCGCCCGCCTCGTACCAGTCACCGGCCGGGTAGGAATAGTTCACCGTGAATTCGGTGTCCTCACCGATCAGATCGGCACCCGATCCCTCGACCGCCTTGGTCACTGCGAAACCACCAAGATCGCGTTCGATCTCGTTGGTCAGTACGACCTCGAATGTGGTCTTATCACCGATGGTGAAGGTCGGGTTGTCGAACTCGTAGCCGAGCCAGGTACCGCCCGCGACCTCGGTCGGGGCGGCCTCGGAGATCGTCACCTCGGTGCCGTAGGGCAGCGGATCACTAACAATGGCCTCGCCGTTGTTGGCAACGGTCAGGGTGCCCGTACCGGTCGCGGGGTCAGCTCCGAGACCTTCGGGGAGCGTGTAGCTGTAGTCCACGGTGAACAGGGCGTCCTCGCTCACGAGGTCGGCACCGTCTCCGGTGACCGCCTTGAGCACGGAGAAGTCACCGTTGTTCCACGAAATCGGGTTGTCCAGATCAATGCTGACAACCGTGTCCTTCACGACTGTGAAAGACGACTCGCTGAACTCCGGCTCACCCCAGGTGCCGCCGGTCGGGTCATCCAACGAGAGTTCAGTCAGGGTGACCGTCGCACCAGCGGGAATGCCGTTGACGGTTTCGGTTTCACCAGCACCAAACTCGATCTGACCGGAACCGGCAGGGAACCCGTTGATCGCGTCGTACTCGTACGTCACCGTGAACACGGCATCTTCGGGCACAAGTTCCGTACCGTCACCGATAACTGCCTTGGTGATCGAGAAGCCGCCCACATCTTGCGTGATCGTGTTCCTCACCGAGACCGTCACCGGATCGGTGCTGTCACCAATGGTGAGCGTCGCAGGGTCGATGACCGGTTCACCCCAGGTTGCACCAGGCACGTTCGGGAGGTTCGGTTCAGACAGTGTGAGTACCGCACCAACAGGCAGTGCGTCGCTTGTCACGCTCTCCCCCGAGATCGGCAGCGTTAGCGTTCCATAACCCGCAGCGAAACCCTTTTCAGCATCAGCGGGGTAGCTGTAGTCCAATGCGAACTCGAGATCGTCGGCCAGCGGCACACCGTCCTCGTTCACCACGTTCTTCTGTGCGGAGAAGTCGCCCTTTTGCAGGGTTGCTCCGTTTAGCAAGCGTATCTCAGTGACCGCACCCAGCTTTCCGTTACCGTCCGCGGTGAACGTGAGTGTGTCAGCAGGGTTACCGTCAGCGTCGAGGAACACCGGTGTCGCCCAGTTGACGTTTGCTGGGTCGGTCGGCTGCACCTCGGTCAGCTCCACCACAGAGCCGCGGAAGAACTCCTGACTCGTGAAGGTCTCGCCCGAGTGCAGTGTGAACGATTTCTCGACAGGTTCCTGCCCCGGCTCGGTGACGGTGTAGTTCACCGTGAACGCTGGGTTCAAGGTGGTGTCGCCGGTCAGCTCTTTCGTGACCTGGAACTTGCCGTAGTTCGTGCCAACGACATTGCCGCCTCGGTTGTAGCGTGTTGCGCTGCCGTTGACGTTACCGGATTCTTCACCGTTAATATCCCATTCGGCTGCGTTGCGGAAAACACGGTCGCCGTTGTCTTGTAGTTCGCCACCAGTGAGAGCTTTCACCTTCCACTGCACCAGGTAGAAGCTACCGTCGGTGCCGCGCTGACTTCCCTGTGCGGGCGGTGCGATCTCGTCGTGGTTATTCCAGCCTGCACCGCGACCATCGCGGGATTCAAACGTGGCTGTCAGATCACCATTACTCCAAGTGACGTCACTTGTGGGGTAGGTCTGCCAACCGCCGACTACCTCATTGCCCCAACGGTCGTACTGCAACAAACCGGCCTCGCGCACACGCGGGTACTCGTCATCAACAATGAGTTCGTAAGAATCTTCATCGAGCAGGTCGGTGACAGTGACGGTGTTGCCCGCGGGGATACCGGTGTTGCCGCCCCTCACCTGCACAGTGAAGGTGATCTCATCAGTGGCCGTGTTGTATGAACCCCACTTGCCATCCCAGAACTCACCAAATTCGCAGTCCTCGGTGCACCAGTTACGGCTCGGCGTGACGACTACCTCGTTCTCGAACCCACCAATATCAATGGTCTGGTTGACGTCTTCACGGTTATCGTTCTCGGTGCGCGCCTCGAAGAAGAAATCACCTGACACCCCGTGCGGGTTAGCCTCGATGAACGCATCATCAATCGTGCAGGTTACCTGCGTTCGCGTGACAACGCACTCACCTGCGGGGCCATCAGGCCCGTTGACCGGGAACGTCTCGGGGTTCCCGTAGAAACCGTCCGGGAGGTCAATGGTCAGCGTAACCGGGGTTTCTGCCTCACCCGGGATGCTCCAATCGACGTCGATCCTCTGATAGGACCAATCCTCGATGACTCCATCATCGCCGTCATACTGGATCGCAATATTATCGATCTGTACCTGACCGCCGTCAGCGGCAGCGGCAGGCGAAACAGGTGAAAACGCGAACAGCGTCGTCACCAACAGCAACAAAGCTGTGAGAAGCCCCCCCCCACCCCCCGTTTAGTCAGCCCAGGCCACGCCAGGGCGGTGTTCTCAGACTTCAAAATGACTCCTTGCTCATGAACTATTACTTATCTGTTCGTACAGTCGCGTACCACGACACGCAGGAAGCGACCCTACTTGACGGGGAAGCATCGGCATGTAAAATCCCCCACCATACAAGATACAACAACACACAGCTGCTTCACATCTAGCCACCGAAGCTCGCAAACGGGAAGCGATAAATAGTTAACTGTGGTGCACGGTGTCGGGCTTCACGTTGAGGTCACTGTGCTCCGCACATGCTCCAAATCATCGTTGTTGGAGTGAGTTATTGGGTGCAGCCTCCACCTTGTGCGATGTGACCGCGCTTCATCAGCTCAAAGCGCACTTCGCTCAACAACGTATTGCAGTGCTGCAGCTCTTCGTCACTCGCAGCGGCGGCTATCGCCGCCTCAAGTCGACTCATCTCACGCGCCAGCTCCGCGTCGCTCATCTGATCGCTCTGAGTCATAGCTGCCCCTCTCATATCGTGGCGAAACCGAGCAGCGCGAAGGCTAACGTGACGGCCGCTCCCCCGAGCATCAACGGTTTCTCAGTTCGGGCCAGCGGGCCTTCGGTGATCTGCTTACGGCGGATCAGCCATGATGCAACGAACATGGCGATGCCTACGACGATCCCGACATAGTAGATGATCTGTAGCGCGCTCATCAGTTCTCCTGCGGCTCCTGATACCAGCGCACGACGCCGTTATGGCCGTGTGCCCGGTGAACGTGACTCGATGCCAGCCTGAGCATGTTTGCTGCGGTGGTCAGCTCGTCAGCGGCCGCACGGGCGCTGCCGGTGCCGTCGCCGTCTTCGCCGTCGTAGTGTGTGCCGTCCTCGGTGCGGCTGTGCCACTTGCCGAGCTGGTCGATCACCTGCGCCAGGTGGTCGATAGTCGCGCCCAGCTCACCGAGCAGCCGGTATGAGTCGCGCGGGTGCGGTACGTCACGGGTTGAATGCGCGAGCGCACGCGCCAGCTCTTCGACCTCGGCGGCGATTTCGAGCTGCCGCTGTTCCTCGTTGATTGCCATTGTGGTTACTCCCCTACTCCATCGGGCGGCCGGGTGACAGGCTGTGCGCGGGTGCGCCCTCGAACGGTCGGCCACCGTTCAGCTCGGCTTCGAGCTGCATTACCTTGTCGAGAATTGCCTCAAGCTGGAAGTCAGAGAGTGACCGATACGGCCGCCCTGCGTTCCTCGCTGCAATGAACGCTGCCCGGATGCGTTCGCTATCCTCCGGGGCCGCGTAATAGCCCATCTTCGTGCGGGTGCCAGGCTTCGAGCTGGCGGCCGCCGCGGTGCGCTTTGGCGCAGCGGGCGCGGCCGCTGCGGGTGCTGTTCTCTCAGGGGCCGGCTGTGTCGTCTCAACGCGGCCGCTCATCGGCGCTACGGGCGACAGGCCGCCGAGTTGTGAGCGTCGGCGTTCGGGTTTCTTAGACATGAGCAGTTCCCTTCATGAGCTGGTCGATGTGTGCGGCGTAGATCGCGGCGAGGTCGCGCGCCTGCGCGTCGCCTTCGTCCAAGCCGCGGGCCGTCTCGGTGGCATCTGCGATTGCCTGCCGCTTCGGCACGGGTGGGGTAAGAATCGGGAGCTGTGCGGCCTCGGCGGCCGCCGTCAGCTCGTCGGCCCAGTAGCCTCCTGCGAGTGTGTGCGCCTCGTGCGCGTTGAGCACCAGACCGGCGACCGTGAGCTGCGGGTTATAGTGCTCGCGTACCTGGCCCACGGTGGTCATGAGCTTCGCGAGGCCGTTGACGCTCCACAGCTTCGACTGTGAGACGATCACGACTGCCTCGGCGGCCGTGAGTGCGCTGATCGTCAGCGGGTCGATAGCGGGGCCACAGTCGATGAGCACCAGGTCATATTCGGCCTGGATCGCTGCGAGCTGCGCGCGCAGCCGCGATTCGCGGCCCGGCTCCGATGAGATAACGAGTTCGTTTCGCACGTCGGCCAGGGTGTCGCCCACGGTCGGCGCGACTGTAAGGCCTTCCCAGATACCGGGCACGAGCACGTCGGCCAGCGTGTCTTCGCTGCGGCTACTGAGCGCGTCTGCCACTCCGACGTCGCCCTCTTGCATGTCTTCGGTGAGAACGCTGGTGATGTTCCCCTGCGGGTCGGCGTCGATCACCAGCACGCTCTGTCCTGCGAGGATCGCGGCGCGGGCGTGGTGGTAGACGGTGGTGGACTTCCCCACTCCGCCCTTCTGGTTGCAATACGCAAGAATCATGGTGCCCTTCTTTCAGGTCTAATGGTACTAATACCCCTATTGGGGGCAGATAGTGGGCTGCACCTTGGCAGCCCACTATCTCGGCGGTCTAGTTCCGGCGCTCGACGGTGACGGTCTGGCCGCGAAGGCTCACGGTCACTTCCGCATCGAGCACCTTGCGAACGGTGCGGGTGTTGCCCTCGTCGTTCGTGTAGGTGTCCAGCAGCTCTTCGCCCGCGACGTTCACGCGCACGTTCCCGCAACGCTCAGCGAGGTCGCACAGCGCTTCGGCGTCGGCTCCCCAGACTACAACGTCGTAGCCCTCGGTGCCGCCGTCCTCGAACTCACCGCCCTTGTTCACGCGATCCGTGCGGATGACGCGAGCGAAGGTGTAGGGGCGGCCGTTCTTGTCGGTGCGCAGCTCGGGTGCCTTGGCCAGGTTCCCGGTGAAGCTGATGAAGGTGGTCATGATCTTTCCTCTCGGTTCGGTTTCGGGGTTATGGGGTTTATAGGTCTATTGTACCTAATAGGTCTAGTCGTGTCTATGGTTTCGCAGATTATCCGGTGCAGCTCCCCCACATTCCCAGCGCGTCGGCCTGCGCTGCGCGCTCTGCGTCGCGGTGCTCGGCCTGGCCGATGTAGGGCGCATCGTAGGTGTACTCGTGCGCGGCTCCTGCTTCGAGCAGCACGACGGCGGCGCTCTGCCCGTCGATGTAGACGTGGCGCAGCAGTCGCCCGTAGCGGTCGGTGTCATCCTGAGTAGGATCGGCGCGCAGCTCGACCGCCTGCCCGTAGACCATTGTGTTCAGCTCGTCGCGCGCCTCTTGCGCGTAGCAGTCATCCTGCCCGCCGTCACGGTTGATTTCGGGTGTATCGAGGCCGATGAGGCGCACGCGCGCCTCTCCCCCGGCCGTCTGCACGTCGATGGTGTCGCCGTCCACTACGGCGATCACTTGTGCGCTCTCAGCGGGCAGCAGCTCGGCGTCGGCTGCGCTCGTCTCGGTGCAGCTCTGTAGGCCGGTGGCGCTTCCGATTGCGAGCACGCCTGCAAGGATCGTGCGCAGCGCGCCTGCAAGGATCGTGCGCAGCGCGCCCGCCCTCACTTGCTCTTCCCTTCGAGCCGGTCGATAGAGCGGATCATGCGGTCTTCCCACATATCTTTCTCACTCGATCCCATTTCATCCCAGCCCAGCGGGTACTTGATCCCGGCTGCACGGATGCGGTCTTTGATCTTCTGGTGCTCGGCCTCGCGCTTCGCGATCCACGCGGCGCGCTCTTCTTTGGTCAGCATGATATTTCCCCCTTATGGGTCTTATGGGTCTATTCCGCGGTGTCAGTGAGTCGCTGCGAGAGCGCTTCGATCTTGTCGGGTCGAAAGCCTGACCAGTGCTCGTCATCGGTGACGACGACGGGTGCCTGCATGTAGCCCAGCCCCTTGACGTACTCGGCGGCCGCATCGTCGGCGGTCACGTCGATCACCTGGTAGTTGATGCCCTTGTTATCGAGCGCCCGATAGGTCGCGTTGCACTGCACGCAGCTCGGCTTGCTGTAGACGGTGACTGTAAAGCTCATGATCGGTTCCTTTCCTGCCCAGTGCCTCGGTTCCCTCTGACACTCCCCCACGTTTTTTTGCCGTGAAGGCACCATGTGCCTTCGTAGCGAGCGCAGCCGGAGGGCAAGTGACCGTGGAATACCGGAGCGGCCGAGCGCCAGCGAGAGACGCGAGGATATGCCGCGAAAG
>NZ_JRKC01000066.1:0-31569 GCF_000800925.1 Microbacterium sp. ZOR0019
CCGGGCGAGGGGGTGCGTCAGTGCGGGACGACGGGAGTCGGGAGGGACTTCAGGACGGCGGCGACCGCCTTCGCGGCGACGCCCGGCGTGACGCCCCCGATCGGTACGCTGCCCAGCTGCGCGGCGATGCGCCCCGCGACGTACGGCGCCGAGAACGACGTTCCGCTCCACACCGCGAATCCGCCCCGGTAGTCGTCGGGGTCGATCGTCTCCCGGCGAAGGCCGTCGACATCCGCGCGGGAGGCCGCCTGGGTGCCGCCGACGAACGCGGGTGAGGTGCTGACGACGGCGGCACCGGGCGCATAGGCCTGCACCCACGGCCCGATGTTCGAGAACAGCGCCACCGATCGTGCGGACGGATTCAGCGCCCCGACCGACACGAGAGGTGCGTTCCGGTCCGAGGGGATGCCGTTGTCCGCGCCCGGCCAGGGCCAGAGCGACGCGGGGAAGGAGGGGCGGTCGATCGCGTCGTTGCCCGCGGAGCAGACGACCACGCAGCCGAGTTCCCGGGCTTTGGCGAGCAGCTGGAACAGGGTGAGGCTGAACAGGCCGTCGGTCGGTGTCTCGTGGTAGTAGCTGAGCGAGAGGTTGAGGACGTCGATCGGGAAGCCGGTCTTCGGGTCGGCGCGGTGGCGGCTGAGGAGCGTGACGACCTGCGCGATCGTCTCCAGCAGGGTGCTCTCGTCGATCACGCCGAGAGCACCGGCCACGCGGATCGACAGGATGTCGGCGTCCGGCGCGGTCTGTCGCACGAGTCCCGCGATGAAGGTGCCGTGCCCTGCGACCGCGTCGATCTCGCCGTCGAGCTGCCCGTAGAGGTCGGGGTAGCGTTCCGGGTCGGCATCGTCCGTGAGTCCTACCGGCACACCGTCGAGGTCGATCGTGCGGGTGACGATGTCGGCGGGAAGCCAGGCATGCTCTCCGCATCCGGTGTCGAGCACCGCGACCACGGGTCGACGCCCGCGTTTCGGGGCGGCACCGCGCACGGGCGCCGGGCCCAGCCAGGTCACCGGCTGTCGTGCCCCTCGCCCCGGCTCGAGGTAGTCATCGCTGCCTCCGGCCGCGCCCGCGCCCCGGATCGGGTTGGTGCGGGTGAACGGATTCGTGCGCGTGAAGGGGTTGGTACGGGTGAACGGATTGAGCCCGACCGGGTCGATCGACAGCACGTGATCGAGGCTGGTGCGCGGCATCGTCGAGCGGGACATGCGGCGGGCGCGCTGGAGCACCCGCCAGGCGTCGGGCGCCACGGGTGATTCGCCGCGGACCGGTTCGTCGGGAGTCCGCAGTCGTGCGCGCAGGAAGCCGGGAACGCCTGGAACCAGTTCGCCGTCGACCGCCGAGCGGCTGCCGTCCTCGATCTCGAGCTGCCAGCCGAAGGTGTCCGCCGCGTCACGCAGCGTGCGCACCTCGCGGTCGTAGGCCTCATCGTCGCCGAGCGCGCGGGTGATCAGCAGTCGCTCGGGCAGGTAGGCCGTCGGATAGGCGCGGATCCCGTCCACCGGCTCCGTGCTCGGATCGAGTGCCGTGCCCCGGCGGATCGATCCCTCTGCGCGGTCCTGCCAGGTCCATCCCTTGGGCTGCTCCATCGTCATCCTCTCGGTGCGGGTCTCCCCGCGGCATCATCGACGGGCGGTGCCCGCGGTCACAGTTCGAACTGCGGGGTCGCGAGCGTACGCGTCTCGTCCCCGATCTGGGTCGTCAGCCGCACGCGCGTGAGCCCGGGCGGCACCTCGTCGAACACGAAGCGCCCCGTCTCCTCGGGCGCGGTCGATCGGATCCGTTCACCCTGGGTCAGCACGATCTCCGCCGCCGCGGTGTCGACCCACCCGTCGACGCGGCGCCGACCGGACGCCGTCCGTGTGACGTGCAGCAGGATGCTCGTCGAGCCGTCGCTGAACTGCAGGGTCAGCGCATCGGCCTCGCCGCGCACCGCGCCGAGCTCCCCTTCGACCAGGGTGAGCAGCGCGTACTCGCGGTTCAGGCCGTCGGCGGCGACCGCCGCGACCATGCGGTCGATCAGTCCCGCCGGCATCGGATCGACCTCGCTCCACAGTGTGCGGAGTCGGGCGAACATCTGGGCGTCCTCGTGCTCGGTCATGCGAGTCCCCCTGTCTGCGCCGCCGGTGGCGCGTCCAGCAGGGCGCGCAGCTTGGCCAGGCACCGGTTCCGTGTGGGGCCGATGCTGCCGATGGGCATGGCGAGGTCGCCGGCGATCCGGGCGTAGTCGGGTCGGTCTTCGAAGGCGATCACGCGCAGCAGCTTCTGGCAGCGCTCGTTGAGTCGGCGCACGGCCGACCAGAGTCGACGGTTCTCATCGCCGCGCGCCGCGTGCTCTTCGGCAGACGCCTGCTCGGGAAGGAGGGTGTCGAGGTCGTCGGTGTCGGTGGTGTCGACGCGTCCGTGCGCTTTCGCGACCTTCCAGGCTTCGCGCCGGGCGGTGGTGGTCAGCCAGGCGGAGACGGCGCGGGGGTCGCTGATCGATTCATGCCCGCGCACCAGCTGCAGCCAGGTCGTCTGCACGACATCTTCCGCGAGCGTGCGTTCGAGCCCGTACGCCCGCACCACGTGCCACAGCACGGGTGTCATGAGATGTACGAGCTCGTCCATGGCGCGACTGCTGCCCTCGCGCCATGCATCGAACAGGTTCGCGGCGCGCTCCCATCGGGAGAGCCCGTCGTCCGAGGCAGGATCGAGCGCAGCGCCGGGTGCACCGTCGATCATGAAGCCCATTGTGATCACACCTACCAGGAGCACGGCAAGGGCTTTCTGATACATGTCCGAGTCCAAAAACCCTCGCTTCGCCCTGGTCGGCGGCCGCGGCGGAGGCGGATAGCGTTGAGGGGTGACCCTCCTCGCCGTTCTGCTCTTCCTCAACGCCGCCTTCAACGCCGTCGTCTGGCCGCAGTTCTACAAGCGGGTCGCCAAGGATCCGCGGGCGCGGGACGAGAACGGCAAGGCCACGCCGTTCCTCACGGTGCACGTCGTCCTCATCGCGATCGCCCTCGCGCTCGCCCTCGCCTCGGTGATCGCCGGCATCGCGGCTCTCGCCGGCGCGTTCTAGACGCCCCGGGCCCAGGCACTCCGATCCGCGACGGAGTCAGGCGGATTCGAACTGACGCGGCTACGCCGGCTCTGCGCGGGGAGTGCCGCTCAGGATCAGGATGCGACGCAGGTGCATCGTGGTGAGCACCCCCGGCCCCATCGTGCGACGCACATCGACCGTGCGTTCGTCGATGACCTCCAGGAGGATCCGGATCGCCCGTGCCGCGTCCTCACGTGCGCGGTGATCCGCACTCGATGACGCATCGCCCCGTGCGATCACGTCCGCCACCGCATGGCAGGCGGCGGAGAGCGGCTCGGGCAGCGCGGCGTCGAGGGTGATGCCCGCGGGTCGGTCCCAGATGGTGTCGGCGATGCCGTCGGCGATGTCGCGGATCAGGTGGGCGATGCGATCGAGCGCGGCGAGCTCCGCATAGCTCGCCTGGACGCGGGTGCGATGCCCGCGCGCGCGAGGGTTGCCCCGCCGGCTCTCCTCGGCCTCCGCCAGCGCCGCCCGGAGCTCGGCCGAGGTGTCGGCGAGCGACTCCGCGTCCTCCGCCCACTGCTCGTTCTCGGGAGGCCACGACGTGGAGACCGCCGAGCCGATGTCGTGCAGGTGCGTCGCCAACTGCTCCCGGAACGCGGCCAGCTGCCCCGCCGCGGCCACGGTGAGAGGCGCCGGGGCGATCGCCACGTTCACGACCAGCCCGATCACCACTCCGACCGCGGTCTGCGTCAGGTACCCGAGCGAGTAGTCGTCGGCGTTCTGCCCGCCGATGATCAGCACGAAGAGCGCCGCCATCGGCACGTACTCGCGTCCGGCCCCGAACCAGCCCGTTCCCGAGAGCAGCACCCCGATCGCGACGACGAGGGGGATCGTCCACCAGTTGGGTCCGACGGTCAGCACGACCACGGTGGCGAGTCCGATCCCGGTGGCGAGTCCCAGGAGCGTCTGCAGGCTCGACCTCGCGGATCCCATCAGGGTGGGGTACATGCTCACGAGCGCGCCGAGGGGGGCGTAGTACGGATACTCCTGCGTGACTCCGGGCATGTGCGGAGCGATCAGCCACGCGAGTGCCACCGCGAGGGCGGTCTTGGCCACCAACAGCAGCCGCGCCGGACGGACCGCATCGTGCAGGGCGCGGGCGATTCCGACGCGTCGCGCGGGGAGTCGGGGTCGGCTCGGTGTCACGGCATCTTCTCCTTGGACGGCGGACACCGCGACAGTAGGCGGTCGATGTCGTGCCCGCGACAGGCTTGCGTCGACGGGCACGTGCCGGTAGCGCGCGAAGACGCCGACCGCCCGAGGAGGGCGATCGGCGTCGACGGCGGGTGGGTCGCTAGGGGATCGCCCTCCGGAAGGCGAGGAACGAGACGCCCATCAGAACTGCGGTGGCCACGAGGCCCCAGAGTGCGAGGCCGACGGCTCCGAGGTCGCCGAACCCTGCCCAGACCTGACCCCACAGCTCGAGCCGGGTCACGAGGTAGACCAGGCCGACGAGTACGAGCGCCAGCGTGATCCACACGATCGTCAGCACCATCAGGCCCCAGCTCTTGTAGATCGTGGCTCCCGTGAACCCGACCACGAAGAAGAACAGTGCGAGGGCGAAGTAGACGACGAACGCGCCGAGCGGGCCGGCCTCCCACAGCCACGGGAGGTAGAACAGCCAACCGTTCACGCCGTAGCCGTTCGTGGCGACCTCGATGCCCCCGCCGATCAGGAACAGGACGCCCATGAACGTGCTGGCGAGGACCGCCGTCAGCATCGTGCCGAAGAAGAACTCACGACGCGTGATGCTCATCGCCTGGGAGAACGGGAAGGTGAGCGTCATGGCCGAGAGGCCGATGGCGAAGAAGTACCAGAGGGGTGCCTGACCGCCGCCGCCGTACTTGGGGGAATCGCCCGGGATCATCGCATAGATCAGCACCGAGATCAGGGTCGCTCCGGCGAGGATGATCAGCGGCACCCAGATGAAGGTCTGTCTATTGATCATCTGCAGGCGGATGACGTTGAGCGTGCGTCGCATCAGCGCACCTCCTCGTTCGTGGTGGCCGATCTCGGGGAGCCGACCTCGGCCTTCTGGGTGAGACGCACGATCAGCTGCTGCAGCGAGACCGGGGCGAGGTCGAGTCCGGAGGCCGTGATCTCCGCGCGCTCCTCCGCCGACACGGTGCCGAGGACGGTGACGGAGGCCACGCGGCCCAGCGCCTCACGGTGCAGCACTTCGCGGTCGCCGACCCAGGCGTCGACCTTCGCGGCATCGCCCACGACGGTCACGGCGCGGTCGCGCACGGCATCCGTGTCTTCGTGGAGGAGGATCTGACCGTTGTCGATCACGATCACCTTCTCGATCAGGTTGGACACCTCATCGATCAAGTGGGACGAGAGGATGACGGTGCGCGGGTGCTCGGCGTAGTCCTCGACCAGACGGTCGTAGAAGATCTGCCGGGCGACGGCGTCGAGGCCGAGGTAGGGCTCGTCGAAGAAGGTGATCTCGGCGCGCGAGGCGAGTCCGATGATGACCCCGACGGCCGAGAGCTGACCGCGGGAGAGTTTCTTGATCGTTTGCTTCATCGGGAGTTGGAACTCTTGGATGAGCTCATCGGCGAGCGCCTGGTCCCAGTTCGGGAAGAACAGGCTCGCGGCCTTGAAAGCGTGCTTCGGATAGGCGTCGTCCGGGTACTTCTGGCTCTCGCGCACGAAGCAGATGCGGCTGAGCACGTGCGCGTTCTCGTAGGGGTGCTCGCCGAACACCGTGACGGTGCCGGAGGACTCGAAGTTCTGCGCCGTGAGGATCGACATGAGGGTCGTCTTGCCGGCGCCGTTGCGGCCGAGCAGGCCGTAGATCGCGCCTCCCTCGATCGCGAGCGACACATTGTCGAGTGCTCGCTTCTCCTTGTAGCGCTTGCTGAGGTTCTGCACCTCGATGACGGTGGTCATGCGGGGGTCTTCCCTTCTGCGTCGGTGGTGTGTGCGGCGCGCTGCCGGAGCAGGTCCGCGAGGTCTTCCGCGCCGAGCCCGAGTGTGCGGGCTTCGGCGAGGAGCGGGTCGATGTAGCGGTCGGCGAAGGCGGCACGGCGCTCGCCGAGGAGCAGGTCCCTGGCGCCTTCGGCGACGAACATGCCGATGCCTCGGCGCTTGTAGAGCACTCCCTTGTCGGTGAGCATGGCGACTCCCTTGGCTGCGGTGGCGGGGTTGATCCGGTAGAACGCGGCCAGCTCGTTCGTGGAAGGGGCCTGCGCCTCTTCGGCGAGCGAGCCGTCGACGATCGAGTCCTCGATCTGCTCGGCGATCTGGAGGAAGAGCGGCTTGCCTTCTTCGATCACGAGTCCTCCGCGTGGTTAGTGGGTTACTTACTCGACTAAGTAACCATAGAACCTCGATCGATGTCAACCCCTTCGCCGACCGTGTCCGCGCGTACAGTGGGCTGGTGCCGGAGTTCCCTTACAGCCGCCTGCGCCGCTGGCCCGATGTCGAGGCGGACAACCTCCAGGCGCACGATGCCACGGATGAGATGCTCGTCAACCGGGCGCGCGCCTTCGGTGCTCCGGGGTCCGAGACCGTGGTCATCGGTGACGGCTTCGGTGCGATCACCCTGGCGCTCACGGACGCCGGACTCGGCGGTGTCCGGGTCCACCAGGACCTCGCGACGGGGCGCCGCGCACTGCAGCGGAACGCCGACGAGCTCGGGATCACAGGTTTCGTCTCGCGCGAGCTCGAGCCCGCGCTGCTCGAAGGCGCTCGTCTCGTGGTGCTGCAGCTCCCGAAATCACTGGCGGAGCTCGAGGAGATCGCGGATGCCGTCGCACGCTGGGCCGCGCCCGACGTGGTCCTCGTGGCCGGCGGCCGGGTGAAGCACATGACACTCACCCAGAACGAGGTGCTGGGGCGGAGTTTCGCGCACGTGCAGGCGCAGCGCGCCGAGCGGAAGTCCCGGTTGATCGACGCGTCGGGACCCCTTCCCGTCCCCGCGGATCCGCCGTTCCCCGTGACGGCCCAGCACGACGGGCTGACCCTGGTCGCCCACGGTGGCGCGTTCGCGGGTGCTCGTCTCGACATCGGCACGCGGGTGCTGTGCGAAGTGCTCGGTCTGGGTGGTTCACAACTCAGGAAGAATGACGGAAATCAGACCCGAAACGGCCCGATCGGGGCGGGCGGCGAGGATTCTTCCGGAGTTGTGAACGCGACGGAGGGGCCACGCGTGCTCGATCTCGGTTGCGGTACCGGCGCGCTCGGCGTCTCGTTCGCCCTCGCACATCCGGGGGCACGGGTGACCGCGACCGACCGCTCGGCCGCAGCCGTGGCATCTGCGCGGGCGACGGCGTCCGCGAACGGGGTGGCCGACCGCGTCACGGTCATGCACGACGACGCAGGGTCCGAGCTGCCGGACGGCTCGTTCGACATCGTCCTGCTGAACCCGCCCTTCCACCTCGGCACGAGCATCCACACGGGCGCCGCCACCCGCCTCTTCGACGCCGCGGCCCGCGTGCTCCGACCGGGTGGCGAGCTCTTCACGGTCTACAACTCCTCCCTCGGATACCGCGCCGAACTGACGCGTCTGATCGGTGCCACCGAACAGCTCCGACGCACCCCGAAGTTCACCGTGACCCGCAGCGTCCGGGGCCGCTGAGCGCGCGTTTCGACGCTCGACGAATGCCCGTTATGCGATCGTTGGATACCTGTGCAATCCCCCGGTCAGCGGAAGAAAAAGAACGTGGTCACGCCGCCGGGATTTGCCCCTGATCGGCCATTTCGTTACGTTGGAACGTGGGCCTGACGGCCCGAAGACCAGTCCGCGATCACGTCCTTCTTTCGATGAGCTGTGCTGCGAAGAGGCGTGGGCGTACGGTCGATGCTCTATCGCGGTGGATCCGAAATCCACCGTCTGTGCCGCCACAGCAGACATGTCGAACGGCCTCGAGAGCATCACCCGGACGTAACCGAAGCAGGCTCAGCCACCCGAAGGCGAGCCGCAGGGGAAACGTGTCCGAAATCGCTCTCGAAGCGCGCAATCTATACAAGGTTTTCGGTAAGAATCCGAACACCGCCGTCCGTCGCCTGAAGGCTGGTGAGAGCCGAGCCGCCGTGACCGACGCCGGCACTGCAGCGGTCATCGACGCCAGCTTCACCGTGAACCGCGGGGAGATCTTCGTCATCATGGGCCTGTCCGGATCGGGCAAGTCCACCATCATCCGCATGCTCAACGGCCTGCATGATGTGACCGACGGCTCCGTCACGGTGAACGGCGACCCGATCACCGGAATCCCGGCCTCGAAGCTTCGCGAGATCCGTCGCGACCGCATCTCGATGGTCTTCCAGCACTTCGCCCTGCTGCCGCACCGCACGGTCGCGGCGAACGTCGCCTACCCTCTCGAGCTCAAGGGCACGCCCAAGGCCGAGCGCTTGGCCAAGGCGGAGGAGATCCTCGCCCTGGTGGGTCTCGAGGGCCAGGGCGACAAGCTTCCCTCCGAGCTGTCCGGTGGAATGCAGCAGCGTGTCGGCATCGCCCGCGCGCTCTCCGCCGACAGCGACATCCTGTTGATGGATGAGGCGTTCAGCGCGCTCGACCCGCTGATCCGCCGCGAGATGCAGGAGCAGCTGCTCGAACTGCAGCAGAAGCTCCAGAAGACGATCGTGTTCATCACGCACGACCTGAACGAGGCCATGTTCCTCGGGGACCGGATCGCCGTGATGCGCGACGGTCGCATCGTGCAGATCGGTACGCCCGAGGACATCCTGATGGACCCGGCGAACGACTACGTCGAGCAGTTCGTGCAGGACGTGGACCGTGCCCGCGTTCTCACCGCGGCCAACGTGATGGAGCGTCCGCGCCCCGTCGTGCCGCACACCGCGGGCCCCCGCACGGCCCTGCGCCAGATGCGCGATGCCTACATGTCGGCGACCTACGTGGTGGGTCGCGACCGGCAGCTGGTCGGCGTCGTGACCGACCGTGACGCGGTCAAGCTCGTCCGCCAGGGCGCGACCACCCTCGACTCCGTCGTCAAGCCGGTGCCGCAGAGCGTGCGCGAAGACGACGTGCTGATGAACCTGTTCGTGCCCGCCGTCGAGTCGCCGTTGCCGCTCGCCGTGACGGATACCGAAGGTCGACTGGTCGGTGTGATCCCCCGCGTGACTCTGCTCGCGGCGCTGGGCCCTGGTCCGGGCGCGACCGAGGAGATCACCCTCCCGATGATGCCCATGCCGCAGGCCGAGATCGATGCGGTGCTCGATGACGGGTGGACCGCTGAACCGGCGGATGCCCCGACGACGGAGGAGGTGCGCTGATGGACGGATTCCGCATTCCCATCGGGACCTGGATCGAATCGGTCGTCGACTGGATCAAGGACAACCTCGACGGACTGCTCGACGCGATCTCGTTCGTGATGAGGTTCCTCGTCGACGGGTTGACGACCATCCTCCTCACGCCGAGCTTCCCGGTCATCATCGTGATCGCCGCGCTCATCGCGTGGATCGTGCGGTCCTGGCAGCTCGCGCTCGGCACGATCGTGTCGTTCGGACTGATCGTCGGGATGGACCTCTGGGTTCCCGCGATGCAGACGCTCGCGCTCGTGCTCGTCGCGGCCGTGATCGCCGTGCTGATCGCCGTGCCGCTCGGCATCTGGTCGGCGCGCAACGCCACCGTGCGTGCGGTGCTCAAGCCCGTGCTCGACTTCATGCAGACCATGCCGGCGTTCGTTTACCTGATCCCTGCGATCGTGTTCTTCGGCATCGGCGTGGTGCCCGGCCTCGTGGCCACCGTGATCTTCGCACTGCCCCCGGGCGTGCGTCTGACCGAGCTCGGCATCCGCGGAGTCGACTCCGAGACCGTCGAGGCCGGACAGGCGTTCGGTGCGAAGCCGGGGCAGATCCTGCGCGGCATCCAGCTCCCGCTCGCGATGCCGACCATCATGGCCGGCGTCAACCAGGTCATCATGCTCGCCTTGTCGATGGCGGTCATCGCCGGAATGGCGGGCGCGGACGGACTCGGGAAGATGGTGGTCGAGGCGATCTCGACGATCAACATCCCGAAGGGCGTCGAGGCCGGTCTCGGCGTCGTGCTGATCGCGGTCTTCCTCGATCGCGTCACGGCGGCGCTGGGGGCACCCGGCGAGAACCGCTCCTCGCTGCTCAGCATGATCGAGCGACTCCGCACGCCGAACGGCGGAGGGAGCGGAACAGCATCCGCTCCCGCCTCCGAGAAGGACGCCGACCGGAAGGATGCCGCGGATCAGGCGGAGCGCGAGACGGTCGCTCCTCGACGCAGCGCTGTCGGCGGCGGCCCCCTCTGAGCACTATCCATAACTCCTACGGAACAACACCCATACGGAACTGAGAGAGAGAAATCACATGAAGAAGAAGATCCTTGCACTCACCGCAGTCGGCATCGCCGCATCGCTCACCCTCGCGGGGTGCAGCGGCGACGGTGCAGGCGGCACGGGCGGCGACAGCAACGCCGACGACAAGGGCACCATCACGCTGGGCTTCCTGCCCTCGTGGACCGACGGCCTCAGCACCGCTTACCTGCTGCAGGACCAGCTCGAGAAGATCGGCTACACGGTCGAGATGAAGACGCTGACCGAGGCGGGGCCGCTCTACACCGGCCTCGCGCAGGGTGACGTCGACATGTACCCCTCGGCCTGGCCCGAGCTGACGCACGCCTCTTACATGGAGGAGTACGGCGACGACATCGAGGACATCGGCACGTACTACGACAACGCCAAGCTCACGATCGCGGTGCCGGAGTACTCCGAGCTGAACTCGATCGAGGACCTCAAGGGCAAGGGTGCGGAGTTCGACGGCAAGATCATCGGCATCGAGCCGGGTGCGGGCCTCACCGCCCAGACCGAGAAGATGATCCCCGAGTACGGCCTCGACGGCGAGTACCAGCTCGTCACCTCGTCGACCGCCGCGATGCTCACCGAGCTGAAGACCGCGACCGACAAGCAGGAAGACCTCGTCGTCACGCTGTGGCGTCCGTTCTGGGCCAACGACGCCTTCGGCATGAAGGACCTCGAAGACCCGATGGGTGCCATGGGCGAGGCCGAGGGCCTGCACTTCCTGGGAACCAAGGGCTTCGCCGAGGAGTTCCCCGAGGCTGCGGAGCTGATCGGGAAGATCAAGCTCGACGACGCCCAGTACGGCGCGCTCGAAGACCTCGTGGTCAACGAGTACGGCGAGGGCAAGGAAGCCGACGCGGTCGACGCGTGGCTGAAGGAGTACGGCGACGAGTTCGACTGGACCGTCACCAGCTGACCTGATCCAGGTCGCACTTCCCCGTCAAGGGTTCGCTCCCGTCGCACTCTCTGTCGTCCCGGTCCGCCGGGCGGCAGGAGTGCGACGGGAGCTTCTGCGTTCGGGTGGGCCAGCAACGCTCACCCGCAGATGGATGCCACCCGCAGATGAACACTCACCCGCAGATGAAGGAGATCTCTTGATCTGAAGGACTCAGGGGTTCTGAGGGGCCTTCGAATCAAGAGATCTCCTTCATCTGCGGGACCAGAGGGTCCGTCAGAGCGGGAGTACGATCGACGCGATCAAGCCACCGCCCGTACGCGCACGCAGACGTACGTCGCCCGAGTGGGTCTTCGCGATGCTCTGCACGATCGCGAGGCCCAAGCCGGTACCGTCGGGGCCGGCGGATGTGCGACTCGCGTCACCCCGGTAGAAGGGTTCGGTGAGCACGGCCAGCGTGGCCGGCGCGATCGGAGCGCCGGTGCTCTCGACGTCGATGACCGCACGCCCGCGCTCACGTCGGCAGCGCACCCACAACTCGCCTCCGGGGACGTTGTGGCGGATACCGTTCTCGAGGAGATTGCGCACGGCGCGTGCGAGCAGCATCGGATCACCCTCGACCGTCAGCGCGCGGAGGTTCGTGTGCACGACGATCCCCTGGGCGTCCAACTCCTCGGCCTGATCCTCGATGAGTTCGCTGAGTTCGACCGGCTCGACCTCATCCAGGCCGGTGCGCGACCGGGCGAGTGCCAGCAGCGCGGTGATGAGTCGTTCGCTCTGCTCGGTGGCTCGCAGGGCGCGCTGCACGTTGGCTTGTAGTTCCGCCGGCACGGCACCCTGCTCGAGGGGGATCTCCAGGGCAGTCCTGGTCGTGGTCAGCGGAGTGCGCAGTTCATGGGAGGCGTTCGCCACGAACCGGTCCTGCGCGGTGAACGCCGATTGCAGCCGATCGAGCATCCCGTCGATCGTGTCGCCCAGCTCCTTGATCTCATCGTCGGGCCCAGGGAGGTCGAGCCGTCGTCCGAGGTCGCGCTCGGAGATGTCGCGGGCCGCGGCCGTGACCTCGCCGATACGTTCCAGCGAGCGACGAGCGAGCCAGAACGCGATCGCGGCCGCGACCCCGGTGAAGCCGACGAGTACCACGACGGACCACAGCAGCAGCCCGCCGCCGACCTCGTCCGCGAGGAACGTCGACTGCTGCAGCACAGCACCCTCGACCGAATCGAGTGACGTCGTCTGCATCGGAGTGGTCACGGGGACGTCGGTGAGCAGGGCGGACTCCGCGAAGTACGCGCATCCGGTGCTGGTGGCCCCATAGACGGGTCCGCTGTCCTCGGCTGCGCTCGTCCCTTGCGAGAGCTGCGTGACCGAGAGCGACGGCACGCAGGTCGCCACGGTCGTGTCGATGGCGGAAGCGAAAAGCTGTTGCACCACCAGGTACTGCACCGTGAGCAGCGCGGCGCCCGCGGCGATGAAGACTCCGGCGATGATGATCACCAGTCGAGTGCGGAAGCTCATGCGTCTCATTCCGTCCCCACCCGATAGCCGTGTCCTGCCGCGGACTGGATGAGCGCCGGCGATCCGAGCTTGCGGCGCAGCGTGTGCACCACGATCTTGACCACGCCGCGCGTGCGTTCGAGCGGCTCGTCCCACACCTCGTCGAGCAGATCGTCGGCGCTGACGTATCCCCCCTCCGCGGCGAGCAGCGTCTCGAGCACCCCGAACTCCTTCAACGTGAGACGGATCGGTGTCCCATCGCGTTCCACGACGCGACGCACGATGTCGAGGCGGACGCCGGCGAACTCCAGGACCGTGTTCGGGCGGCTGGACTGCGCACGGCGGCCGAGGGCGCGGAGCCGAGCCAGGAGCTCCACGTAAGCGAAAGGCTTGGCGAGATAGTCATCGGCACCGAGGTCGAGACCCTCGACGCGGTCGTTGAGGGTTCCCGCTGCGGTGAGCATGAGGATGCGGGCGGGATACTCCTGCGCGATGAGCGTGCGGCACACGGCATCGCCGCTCAGCACGGGCAGGTCGCGGTCGAGGACGATCACGTCCACATCGCTCCCCGCCGCGGCGGTCAGGGCACTCGCGCCGTCGCGTGCGACATCGACCAGGTATCCCTCACGGCGCAGACCGTCGGCGAGCGTGTCGGCCAGATCGACCTCGTCTTCCACCAGCAGCAATCGCATCGCGCCTCCCTCCTCCGAGGGTGCGCTCTCCGCGGTTAGTTTCCGGTTAGGTGCCGTCATACCCACAGCAAACCATCGCCTCCGTAGAACTGACTGCACGTCGTGGATGAGCTGCGACCGCGAGAAAGGGAATGTCATGTTCGATTCGAAAGCTCACCGTTCCATGGTGGTGATGCCCGCTGTCATCGCGCTTTTCGCGCTCTCCGCATGCAGTGCCCCCTCCGGGGATGACAAGGCGAAGGACGGCGCCAACGATGCGGCCGCTGCCCGGTTCGTGACCTGCCTCACCGATGAGGGCCAGACGGCGAAGATCGTCGACGGTGGCCACGTCGGCCTGCTGATGCCGGACGCTCCCGGCGACGGCGGGCTGGGCACGTTGAGCGACAGCACCGCGACGATGGGCGGCGGTGAGGAGATGGCGATGACGATGATGTTCTCTGACGAGGAGGGCATGTGGCTCGCCTCGACCGCCGCCTCGGGCTACCCGGAGGAGGGCGGGCAGCGTGCCGCGTGGGAGAAGTGCGAGGAGGAGGTTCCCGAGTTCACACAGCCCGAGCCCGACATGTCGGCGGCCGACGGCGCGCAGACGCAGATGATCTCGCCCGAGCAGATCATCGAGTCCGGACTCGCGTTCGCCGCATGCGCGAGGGACAACGGCTTCGCTGCCTTCGCGGATCCCGACGCCGACGGCATGCTCGAAATGCCGGTCGGGATCACGGAAGACGAGGCGCGCACCCTCCTCGAAGCATGCGCGGAGAAGACCGGCGAGATGCCGCCGATGTTCACGCCCGAGAGTATCGAATCCGTCGACTTCGACTGGTTCGCCCTGATGAACGAGTACTTCGAAGGCGGCTTCATGGCGGCGACGACGGTGCCATCCGGAGGCGAGGAATGAGCCGGCGGCTGACGAAGGTGCTCGTGCCCGTGGGGACGTTGCTCGTGGCTGCCGCGGTGACCCTGGCGGTGCTGCAGCCGTGGAGCTCCGTGGCCGAGACGCCGAAGGACGACGACAAGCCGGTCACGACCAAGGCGGAGCTCACCACGCTGACTTCCGACCTCAGGCTCAACGGCAGCCTGAGCTACGGCGCCTCCACCGCTCTGCCCGGTCGCGGGGGCACCATCACGCGGCTCCCGGCGGCGGGCGATGTGATCGAAGTAGGGCAGTCGATCTACGAGGTCGACGGCAAGCCGGTGATCGCGATGCGCGGTGACCGTCCGTTCTGGCGCGATCTCGGCGTCGGCGTCGAGAACGGACCCGACGTGCGACAGCTCGAGCAGGCGCTCGCCGACCTCGGCTTCGGCAAGGACATGACCGTGGACGACGAGTTCACACGGGTCACCGAAGCCAACGTCAAGGCGTGGCAGAAGTCGCTCGGCGTGACCAAGGACGGCGTCGTGAAGCTGGGTGATGTCGTCGCGATCACCGCCGCCTCGGTGCGCGTCGACTCCGTGACGGGAAAGCCCGGTGATCCTGCAGCGACCAGCCCGCTCACGTATACGAGCACGACCCTGCGCGTGGTGGCCACGCTCACCGAAGCCCAGGCGCGCGAGATCCTGCCGGCGACGCCGGTGACCGTGATCCTTCCGGACGGCACCGAGGTCCCCGCGACGGTGGCCGCTGTCGATCCTGGCGGCCAACCGACCGGCAAAGAGGGCGAGACCACCCCGGCCACCGCGAACATCGAACTCGAGGATCCCGCCGTCGCGGAGGGCATCGGCCTGCGCGCCGTCAAGGTCGTGTTCGCGACCTCCGAGGTGAAGGACGCACTCGTCGTTCCCGTCACCGCGCTCGTGGCGACGACCGACGGCGGCTACGCGGTCGACGTGCTGCGCAAGGGCGGCAAGGTCGAACGTGTCTCGGTGGAGGTCGGACTGATCGCCGACACCCGAGTGCAGGTGGTCGGTGGAGACCTCGCCGCCGGTGATGCCGTGGTGGTGGCGCAATGACGCCCGATACCGTCGTCGAACTCGTCGAGGTGGTCAAGGAGTACCCCGGCAACCCGCCGCTGCGCGTGCTGCACGGCATGAGCCTCGCGATCGAGAGCGGTGAGCTGGTGGCCGTCGTCGGCGCATCCGGATCGGGGAAGAGCACGATGCTCTCGATCATGGGGACGCTCGACGACCCCACCAGCGGCACCGTGCTGATCGACGGGACGGATGCTGCCCGGCTCGCCGAGCACGAGCGTGCAGCTCTGCGCGCTCGCCGCATCGGCTTCGTGTTCCAGCAGTTCTTCCTGCTGCCGGCGCTCAGCGCGGTCGACAACGTGGCGCTCGGACTCTTGTACTCAGGGGTTCCCTCGGCGGAGCGCACGGTGCGGGCCGTGGCTGCGTTGGAGCGGGTCGGCCTCGGCTCGCGCGTGAGGCACCGACCCGGTCAGCTGTCCGGAGGAGAGCAGCAGCGCGTCGCCATCGCGAGGGCGATCGTCGGGAACCCATCGGTGCTGTTCGCCGACGAGCCGACCGGCGCGCTCGACTCGAACACGGGCGAGCACATCCTCGAGTTGCTCACGTCGATCGCCGACTCCGGCACGGCGGTCGTGATCATCACGCACGACCCGAGCATCGCCGAGCGCACGCAACGACAGGTCAGAATCAACGACGGACGCATCGTGAGCGATACGGGCTCGCCGGAGAGGGAAGAGGTCGCGGCATGAGGCGCACCCGCGAGAGGATGCCGCGGCTCAGCGCTGCAGACAGCATCCGCACGGCACTCATCGGACCCCGCAGCCGCAAGATGCGCACGGCCCTGTCGGCGCTCGGCGTTGCCGTGGGCATCGCGGCACTCACCGCCATCACCGGCATCGCCGCCTCCAACCAGGCCGAGCTGCTGGCCAAGCTCGACGCGCTGGGGGCCAACATGATCGTGGTGCAGCCGGGGTACGGGCCGGACAACAAGCCGGTCGCTCTGCCCGAGACGGCCGCCGGGATGATCGAGCGGGTGACGGGCGTCGAACAGGTGGGCGTGCTCGAGAAGGTACCGGACGGCACCGGCGTGTACCGCAACGACCTCATGCCGAAGAGTCAGGGCAATGGGCTGACCGCGTATGCGGCGAGTCCCGACTTCCTGTCGTCGGTGGAAGGCTCGGTCGCGAAAGGATCGTGGTTCGACGAGACCGACCGCTCATTGCCGGTGACCGTGCTCGGGTCTGCGGCAGCCGCACGCATGGGCATCACGGAACCGGGTGTGCGGGTGTGGATCGGGGAGCAGTGGTACACGGTGATCGGGATACTCGATTCGGCCGGCCTCGCCGAGTCGATCGATGCGAGCGCGTTCCTCGGCGACCATTGGGCGGCGGAGCATGTGTCGGCGGACGGGGACGACACCATTGCGTCGATCTATGTGCGCATGGCCGACGGCGGCACGGGCGAGAAGGTCCGCGAGGCGATCGGTCGCGCCGCGAATCCGTCTTCCCCGTATGTGCAGGTGACCGGACTCGGCGAGCTCGCCGGGGCGCGGGACACCGCGGATGACTCGCTGTCCGGCCTCGCGGTCGGTCTCGCGGCGATCGCTCTGTTGGTCGGAGGGATCGGCATCGCGAACACCATGGTGGTGGCGGTGCTGGAGCGGCGCGGCGAGATCGGACTCCGGCGGGCGCTCGGCGCTCGTTCGGGGCAGATCGCGGGTCAGTTCGTGGCGGAGGCGATCGTGCTGGGCGGCCTGGGAGGCATCGCCGGGGCGCTGTGCGGGGCCCTCGGCGTCTTCGCCTACGCCACGATCCAAGGCCAGGCGGTGACGATCCCCGTGGTCGTGCTGGTCGGTGGGCCGGTGGTGGCGCTCGTGGTCGGCGTGATCGCGGGGCTGTACCCCGCGATCAGTGCCGCGCGGCTCTCGCCCACCTCGGCGTTGCGCACGGTCTGAGCGCACCGAGGCCGCACCGGCCGACGCCCACACGCGGATGAAGGAGATCTCTTGATCTGAAGGACTCAGTGGTTCTGAGGGGCCTTCGATTCCAGAGATCTCCTTCATCTGGTGTGGGGCCAGATCTGGGAGAAGATCAGCTGACCTTCTTCCGGTAGGAGATGATCGCGAACACGTAGGCGACCACGAGGATGCCGACGCACCAGGCGAGGGCGATCCAGATGTCGTTGCCGACGGGCTGCTCGGCGAAGAGCGCCTGGATGGTGTTGACGATCGAGGTGACCGGCTGGTTCTCGGCGAACCACTGCACCGGCGCCGGCATGGTGTCGGTCGGCACGAAGGCCGAGCTGATGAACGGGAGGAAGATCAGCGGGTACGAGAAGGCGCTCGCGCCGTCGACCGTCTTGGCGTTCAGGCCCGCGATGATTGCCAGCCAGGTGAGCGCCAGGGTGAACAGCATCAGGATGCCGATGACGGCGAGCCAGGCCCAGAAGCTCGCCCCGGTGCGGAAGCCCATCACGAATCCGACACCGAAGATGATCGCCAGGGTGATCGCGTTCGCGGTCAGTGAGGTGAGCACGTGCGCCCACAGCACACTCGATCGGGCGATCGGCATGGAGTGGAAGCGCTCGAAGATCCCGCTCTGCGTGTCGGTGAAGAGCCGGAACGCGGTGTAAGCGATCCCCGAGGCGATCGCGATGAGCAGGATGCCGGGGAGCAGGTAGTTCACGTAGTTCTCGGCGCCGGTGCTCTGCTGGAGCGCGCCGCCGAAGACGTACACGAACAGCAGCATCAGGGCGATCGGGGTGACCGCCGTGGTGATGATGGTGTCGGGACTGCGGAAGATGTGCCGCATGGAGCGGCCGGTGAGCGTCGCCGTGTCGGCGGTGAAGTGCATGGTCATGCTGCGTCCTCCTTCTGCGTGGACGAGGGGCCGATGAGGGTGAGGAAGATCTCCTCGAGGGTGGGCTGCTTCTCGACGTACTCGACCTTCGCGGCCGGCAGCAGACGCTTCAGCCCGGCGAGGGTGTCGTTCGCGATGATGCGGCCCTCGTGCAGGATCGCGATGCGGTCGGCCAGTTGCTCCGCCTCATCGAGGTACTGCGTGGTCAGGAGCACGGTGGTGCCGGTGTTCGCGAGCTCCTTGACCACGTCCCACACCTCGATGCGGGCTTCGGGGTCGAGTCCGGTCGTCGGCTCGTCGAGGTAGATGATCTCGGGGTGCCCGACCAGGCTCATCGCGATGTCGAGCCGGCGACGCATACCGCCCGAGTAGGTGCCGACCTTGCGGCCGCCGGCATCCGTCAGACGGAAGGTCGCCAACAGGCCGTCGGCGATCTTCCCGGGGTCGGGCAGGTGCCGCAGCTTCGCGACCAGCACCAGGTTCTCGCGTCCGGTGAGGATCTCGTCGACGGCGGCGAACTGTCCGGTCAGGCTGATGCGCTCCCGGACGCCGACCGGGTTCGCGGCCACGTCGATACCCTGCACGGTCGCCGTTCCGGCATCCGCCTTCAGCAGGGTGGAGAGGACACGCACCATCGTGGTCTTGCCGGCGCCGTTCGAGCCGAGGAGGGCGAAGATGCTGCCCTTCTCGACCTCGAAGTCGACCCCGCGCAGGACATGCAGATCCTTGTAGGACTTCTCGATACCGCGTACCGAGATGGCGGCGTTCGTCATGACTCGTTCTCCTTCTTCCTCGCGTCGTCGAACGCCTTGATGAGGCGCGCGCGCTCCTTGTCGATCCACTGGGTTCCGCCGTAGGCGCGGGCGTAGTCCTCGACGTATTCGACGGGGTCGTCGCCCACGATGGTGCTGACGGGGGTGCCGTCGATGGCCGCTCGCTCCCACAGATCCGCGAGGTCGAGGAACATGGTGACGATGGTGTCTCCGTCGGTGATGCCGCCGTAGTAGAGGTAGTACCGGTACTGGGCGTTCGCCACCTCGCGGTACGGAGAGGGGAGGGCGTCGATGCGGGCCTTGGCCTGCTTGTACTGCTTCTTCTGCTCGAGCGATCCGGTGAGCGCTTCGATCCACTTCGCGGCCATGATCAGTTCTCCTCGTTCGTGTTGTTCAGTCGTTCGATGTGCGTGCGGAGGAAGTCCCAGGTCTTCCAGAACTCCCCGAGCTCCTGACGGCCCTGCGCGTTCAGGGTGTACACCTTGCGGGGCGGCCCCTTCTCGCTCGGGACCTTCTCGACGTCGACGAGCTTCTTCTGCTCGATGCGCACCAGGAGCGCGTAGATCGTGCCCTCGGCGATGTCGGTGAACCCGTGGTCACGGATGCGGGTCGTGATCTCGTATCCGTAGGCCGGCTGCTCGGCGAGGAGCGCCAGGACGATGCCCTCCAGAGTGCCCTTGAGCACGGGCAAGAGTTCAGTATTCGGTGTTGCTAAGTACCAGTACTCGGTGATACTTTGTACCGGTACCCAGCAACACTGAGTACCGAACGACAGGAAGGGAGGACCTGATGGGCAAGCAGATGACCGAGACGGGTCTCGGCGCTGGGGCGTGCCGTGTCCGAGAAGCGACCGCCACGCGGGGTGAAAAGGCGGGGTGAATTCTCCGGGATCGGCCGGAGCGGTTGTCGCGGGCCGGGCAGTCTGGCGGATGGCCCGAGCCGAGTTCGCCATGTCGGAGTGGTGCTCGGCGGTCGCCTGAGGGGGCGGGGGTATCCGTGTGCGAACGCGCAACGGGGAAGCGATGAATGGGGAGATTGTCATGGGGTTTCGTGTTGCCCGCAAGGACCGCACAACCGATGGCCTTCCGTCCGAGCGGCACAGCCGCTGGCGGGGCCGCGCGAAGAAGCTGATCGGAGGCGCCCTGAGCACGGCGCTGGTCGCCTCGTCGATGGTGTTCATCGGAGGCACGCTCACGGCGGCTCCCGCGATCGCGGCTGACCCGTTCCTCTGCACGCCGGGCGCCGTGTACGTGCAGAGCACGACCGAGGTGCGCGAGTTCATCGTGGACGAGCAGGGCGGCACCCCGGGAAACGGCGGCACGCTCGGTTCCACCACCCTCGGCGTCGACCACTCCAACAATGCCCTCGGCATCTCCTCCAGCGGCCGCTACGCCTACACGGTCACCAATGCGGCCGGATCCAAGGTGCTGGCCAAGCATGACCGCGTGACCGACTCCACGAGCCGCACCACGTTCACGCTCAACTCCTCCGTGCTCCGAGGTGCCGTCCACCCGGTGACCGGCGTCTACTACTTCGCCAGCGGTACCGTCAGCGGTGCCATCAACCTCTACGCCTGGAACGAGAGCGTCACTCCGCAGGCCTACGTGCAGGTCGGCACGCTCCGCCCCACCGCCGGCAGCAGCGCGTTCGGCGCCAACGGCGACATGGCCTTCAGCGCCTCGGGCCAGCTCGTGCTCGTGGCCGACAATGTCATCTACTCGTCCGACCTTCCCACCTCGCTCGCGCCGAGCACCGCGACCATCGAGGCCAAGCAGGTCCACAACATGGGCGACGGGGTGCAGGGCAACGGCATCGCGTTCGGAAACCTCGGCCACATCTTCGTGTCGGTCTCCGGAGGCGGAAACCGCATCATCGAGGTCGACCTCCCCCGCGGCGTGACCGTCAACACCACCTCGATCGGAACCTTCGGGCCGACCGACATGGCCAGCTGCACCTTCCCGAACACCCTCACGCTGAAGAAGGACCTCCCCGAGGGGCGTCACGCCGCCACCGACCAGTTCGCCCTGCGTGTGCAGTCGCCGGCCGGCTATCAGGTCGCGCAGACGGACGCGACCACCCGCGGAGAGGCCACGGGGCTGCAGCCGGACTACGCCGGACCGGTGTTCACCAACCAGGGCGACACCTTCCGCCTCTCCGAGTCCGCATCCGGAACCACGGACAGCACCCGGTACGCCGAATCGCTCGACTGCGTGCAGGTCGAATCCGACCGCTCCACGTCTCCGGTCGCCGTGACCGCAGACGGCAGCGTCGTCCAGCCCGCCGGTGCGCTCGGCACCGACGTCACCTGCACGTTCACGAACGTACGTCTCGCACCCGACCTGGCGCTGCGCAAGACCTCCGACCCGGCCAACGGTGTCGCCGTGCAGGCGGGTCAGCGCATCACGTACACCGTCGAGGCGGAGAACACGGGCAACACGATCCTCGACCCCGTCCGCGTGAGCGACGACCTGTCCGGCGTGCTCGCGTTCGCCGAGTACCAGGGAGACGTCGCCACGGAGCTCGACGGCTCCCCCGTCGCATCCGGCGCCGCAACCATCACCGGTGACGACCTCGCCTGGACCGGCGCGCTCGAGCCCGGTCAGGTGCTCACCATCACGTATTCGGTGATCGTCGACGCCGATGTCGAAGGAGAGCGGATCGCCAACAGCGTCACCGCCTCCGGCACCCCTCCCGGCGGCTTGCCCCCGGTCGATCCTCCCGCGGTCACGACCGAGCACCCCGTGGCGGGCTACACCGTCGCCAAGAGCTCCAGCCCCGCGTCCGGCACCGTCGTGGAGCCGGGGCAGACCATCGAGTACACGGTGACCGGCACCAACACCGGTGCCACGGTGCTGAATCCGGCCTCCCTCTCCGACGACCTGTCGGCCGTGTTCGCACACGCCGCCTACAACTCCGACGTCGCCACCGAGATCGACGGCGCACCCGTCGCCGCGGGCGCCGCGACCATCACGGGCGACGACCTCGCCTGGACCGGCACGCTCCAGCCCGGACAGACCGTGACGATCACGTACTCCGTGACCGTGGAGGCCGAAACCTCGGGTGAGATCCTGAAGAACACCGTCAGCGGTACCGCGACGCCCACCACTCCGGATCCGAGCGACCCCGACGGGCCGCAGGTGCCGGGCGAGCCCATCGTCCCGCCGACGGTCACCACTGAGAACCCGGTGATCGGTTCGGGCTTCACGATCAGCAAGTCCGCCGACCCCGCCTCGGGCACCGCCGTCTCGGCCGGCGACACCGTGACCTACACGATCACCGGAACCAACACGGGGGACACCGACCTCGATCCGGCCCGGATCGTCGACGACCTGTCGGGCGTGCTCGATGACGCCGGCTACAACGACGACGTGACCGCCGACCGCGGCTCCGTCACCGTCAGCGGCGACACGCTCACCTGGACGGGCGATGTGCCCCGCGGCGAGTCCGTCACCATCCGCTACTCGGTGACCGTCGATGCCGGGGTCCAGAAGGCGCTGCTGAACAACGTCGCCAGTGGCACGGCCACACCGCGGATCCCGGTCGATCCGGCCGACCCCGACGGTCCCACGACCCCGGGGACCCCGATCGTCCCGCCGCCCGCGGAGACGAACCACCCGGTCGTCGACACCGGCCTCGAGGTGACGAAGTCCGCGGACCCCGTCTCCGGCACCGCCGTGCGCGCGGGCGACACGATCACGTACACGATCTCCGGCGTCAACACGGGTAACACGACGCTCGACCCCGCGTCCATCGTCGACGACCTGTCCGCCGTGCTCGCCCACGCTCAGTACGGCGGCGACGCGAGTGCATCGACCGGAGCCGTCGAGCTCGACGGCACGACGCTCACCTGGACCGGGGCACTCGCTCCCGGCGCCAGGGTCGACATCACCTACACGGTGACGGTCGACGCCGACGCGACCGGCGTGCTGCTGCGCAACACCGTCACGGGCGAGGGGACCCCCCTCATCCCGGCCGACCCGACCGACCCGGACAGCCCCACCACGCCCGGTACCCCGGTCACGACGCCGCCGTCGACGACGGAGCACCCGGTCGCCAGCCCCGGCTTCACGGTCGCGAAGTCCGCCGACCCCGCATCGGGGACGCGTGTCGATCCCGGCAGCGTGATCACCTACACCGTCACGGGCACGAACACGGGTGACACCGTGCTCGACCCTGCCTCGATCGCCGATGACCTGCGCGGCGCGCTCGCTCATGCCTCGTACAACGACGACGTGACGGCCACCCGCGGCGACGTCAGCGTGGTGGACGACGCCCTCGACTGGAGCGGCGTGCTGCTCCCCGGTCAGAACGTCGTCATCACCTATTCCGTGACGGTCGACCCGACCGCCGGGGGTGAGACGATCGCGAACACGGCCACGGGCACGGCGACGCCACTCATCCCGACGGACCCGAGCGACCCGGACAGCCCCACCACGCCGGGCACGCCGATCACGCCGCCGCCGGCGACGACGGAGCACCCGGTCAACGAGCCCGGCTTCACCTTCGCCAAGACCGCCGACCCGGCTGCGGGCACGGCCGTGGATCCCGGTGATGTGCTGACCTACACGTTGACGGCCGTCAACACCGGTCAGACGGTGCTCGACCCTGTCGAGATCACGGACGACCTCTCGAAGGTGCTGCCGTACGCCTCGTACAACGACGACGCCGTGGCCGTGATCGGCGGTCTGCCCGCCGGCGCGGTGACGGTCGACGGCGCGGAGCTCGACTGGTCCGGTGCGCTCGCCGTCGGTCAGACCGTCGCCGTCACGTACTCGGTGACGGTCGGCCCCGAGGGCGTCGGATCTGTGCTCGAGAACAGCGCGAGCGCGACGGCGACCCCGCCCGGAGGGTCCGTCATCACCCCGCCGCCCGGCACCACGACGAACGCCGTGAACGTCCCCGGATTCTCGGTGTCGAAGAGCGCCGACCCGGTGGCGGGCACGGCGGTCGACCCCGGCAGCGTCGTCACCTACACGGTGACCGGTGTGAACACCGGTGAGACGGCCCTCGATCCGGTCGCGATCGTGGACGACCTCTCCGGCGTCCTCGCCCACGCCGACTACAACGACGACGCGGCCGCCCTGATCGGCACGACCGCCTCGACCGCTCCGGTGGTCTCCGGCGACAGCCTGTCGTGGACGGGAGCCCTCCCGGTCGGCGAGACCGTCACGATCACATACTCCGTGACCGTGCAGGAGGATGCCGGGGGAGCGATCCTCGAGAACTCGGCTTCGGGATCGGCGACCCCGCCCGGCGGTGTGCCGCCGATCGAGACCCCGCCGGCGACGACGGAGCACCCGGTCAACGAGCCCGGCTTCGAGCTCCGCAAGTCGGCCGACCCCGCGTCGGGAACCCGCGTCGACCCCGGCAGCGTCATCACCTACACGGTGACCGGCGTGAACACCGGAGAGACCGCGCTGGCGCCGGTGAGCATCAGCGACGACCTCTCGGGCGTCCTCGCCCACGCCGTCTACAACGACGACGCCACGGTGACCGTGATCGACGGATCCGCGCCCGCTCCGGTCGTGGACGGTGACGAGCTCACCTGGTCGGGCGCGCTCGCCGTCGGTCAGCGCGTCACCATCACGTACTCGGTGACCGTGAACGGCGACGCAGGTGGTGCGACGATCGCGAACACGGTCGCGGGAACCGCCACCCCGCCGGGTGGCGGGGAGCTCACGCCGCCTCCCGTGACGACCGAGAACCCGGTCGGTACCCCGGGCTTCACGTTCGTCAAGACGGCCGATCCCGGTTCAGAGAAGGCCGTGGCCGCGGGAAGCGTGGTCACCTACCGGCTCGTCGGCACCAACACGGGGGAGACCGGGCTGGATGACGTCGTCATCACGGATGACCTCTCCCGAGTGCTGCGGCATGCCGACCTCCGACCCGGTGCGACCGCGGTCGTGGGCGACCGCGCGGTCGCGGCTCCCGCGGTGGACGGGAACCAGCTGCGCTGGAGCGGCAGCCTCGCCCAGGGTGAGAGCATCACGATCACGTACTCCGTGATCGTGCACGTCGACGCGGCAGGCGCGAAGCTGCACAACGTGGCTGTGGGGACGGCCACTCCTCCCGGCGGTGAGACGATCACGCCGCCGACGAGTTCGACCGATAACCCGGTGCTGACGCCGCTCGCGCTCACCGGCGGAATCCTGGCCCCGTGGGTGCTGGCTCTGGCGATCGCTCTGCTGTTCGGCGGTGCCGTGCTGCTGATCGTGCGCCGACGCCGCTCCCAGGCCTGACGCTCGTTGGGAAGGCCCCGTCCGTCGTGATGCGACGGGCGGGGCCTTCGGCGTGTGCTCAGTCGGGCAGGAGGCCGTGACGGGCCGCCTGCTCCAACGCCTCGGAGCGATTGCCGGCGTCGAGCTTGCGGTAGATGCTGCGGAGCTGGGTCTTGAGGGTGTTCTGCGAGACGCGCAGCTCAGCGGCGATCGTCGGCAGCGGCGCACCGGATGTCAGTGCGTGCAGCACCACCTGCTCACGGGGGGTCAGGCGAGGGCGGCTCGCGAAGGACGGCAGAGCGGATCGCCGGGGGAAGGTGGCGCGACCGGTCGGATCGAGGTCGGCGCGGACCGCACCGAAGTCCTCCGCGCCCAGGAGCACGAGCGGAGTGGTGAGGCCGCGGTCCGCGAGCTGCGCGCTCAACGTCGCGCTCGACGGCTGCGCGGCGGCCGGGGACACCCGGCGCAGGGCGGCGCTGTGCACCGCCAGCGCTTCGGCGCGTTCTCGGGCCGTGGAGGGACGCAGGCGGGTCTGTCCCAGGAGTCGGACCACGTCAGCGGCTGCGCCGTCGATGAGAGCCAGACGTGCTCGCTTCACGACGGTGCCGAAACGATCGGACCCGGCATCGCGCTGGACGATGCTCTTCGCGGTGCCGACGTCACCGAGGGCGAGGTGCAGCAGCACCCGCGGCCGGGAGAGCGCGTGGCGCACGTGGGCGGCGCTCGCCTCCCTCCCTCGGAGGCGCGTGAAAGACTCGAGGCGCTCCAGACCCCCTGCTGCATCTCCCTCGTGCAGGGCGATCCACGCCTCCACGGAGGCCATCGTCGTCCAGTGCTCGCTCGTCGCTCGGTACGGCTCGAAGAAGCGGATGTGCTGCTTCGCCGCCGGGAGGTCGCCGTCCTCCACCGCGAGCATCGCACCGGCGATCCGGTAGAACGTGCTCTGGTAGCTGTCCAGGAGCTCCGGGTCCCACTCGCCGTCGCGCACGAGGGAGAAGTAGTGCCGCGCTTCGGGCAGGTCGCCGTTCAGGGCGTGGACACCCGCGAGGAGGCAGATGCCGTGGAAGCCGTTCGTGCTCCCGTGCGCCGCGGCGAGAGCCGTGGCCTGCTCCCAGACCTCGATGGCTTCGTCCAGCTGTCCGCCGAAGTACAGGGAGATGCCGATGTGCGTGCACAGGAGCGGCACATCGCGGGCGTACTGCTGCCACTGCGATTCCGGTGTCTCCTGGAACAGCGCCAGGGCTCGCGCGGCCATCTGGGCGGCCGGCTCCGGGCGGCCGATGGCGCGCAGCGACGCACTCTCCGCCGCCCAGATGAAGATCCGCTCCGTCGCCGAGAGGGTCGCCCGACGGGAGTTCGCCGCCGCCACCGCCAGGCGCAGCAGCTGGAGTCCGCGCTGACGCCGGAGCCTGCTGGGTTTGAGGCTCATCCCCAGCAGCATGGCCACGAGCGGCTCCTGCTTGAGCCGTGCCACAGGGACGTCGGCGAGCAGCTCCGTGACCGCGCGCCGGTCACGGTGGAGCAGGCGGTTCCACCCGGACATCGTGACGTGCTTCGCGAGGCGCAGGTCGTCGTCTTCCAGGGCGAGGCGCAGCCCTTCGAGAGGCAGATCGCGACGTATCGCTCCCTCGGCTGCGATGCGTCGGAGTTGTGCGACCTCGCCCGGAAGGGTGCGACGGAGTTCACGGCGCAGCATGCCACGCGTCAGCGGGGTGAGGGCGAAGGTTTCGCGTCCATCGTCCGACCACCGACCGAAGCCGAACGTCTCGGCCTGGTCGAGGGCTTTCGCGATGTCGGGGTCACGCGTGAGTGCGACGGCCAGGGGGAGATCGACCGAATCGGTCACGCTGATGCGCAGCAGTCCCTCGAGGGTCTGCGTGTCGAACGCGCACTCGGCGAGCCGGTCCTGCAGATAGTCCTCGATCACGGTGTTCGCGGCGCGAAGCGACTCGGTGTCCGTTCCGGCCCCGCGCAGCACGAGGGCACGGATGAGCGCGGGGAAGCCCGCGGTCGCCTCCCGGATCTCGCCGGCCCTGTCGTCATCGACCCCGAGCGCGCGAGAGATCTCCTCGGTGTCGAACATGAGGTCCGACGGCGCGATGACCTTCGTGTCGATCACGAGATCCAGACCTTCGCTGTCGAAGGGGCTGGGGCGGTTGGTGGCGACGATCAGCCGCGTCCGCGGGGTGGTGGCGATGGCGCGGCACAGGGCGAACACGCCTTCGCGGTCCACGGGGGCCGCGTCGTCGAGTACCACGACCAGAGAACCTTCCGCGTGGCGCAGGCGCGAGGTCACGGCAGGCCATCCATCCTCCGCCAGGTCGTGTGCGACGTCTGTGCCCGGCAGGGTTCGCAGCAGAGCGCGGGCGAGCGCAGCGCTGGGCGCGATGGCGGGCGAGGCGGTGATCCAGACCACGCGCGATGCAGTGGCGGACGCCCACTCCACGAGGGCGGTCGTCTTGCCCGACCCGGACGCGGCGCGGATGAGCGTCAGAGGTGTGTCGGTCTCGAGTGCGGCGGTCAGCCGCGGCCGACTGATCGCGTGCGCCGATACTCGCGGTACATGTCCATCCCCCTGCGCGACAAATGCCGACACCCCAACCTCCCCAGGTCCCCGGCTCTACGATATTCCGAGATATCGGTGGGCAACGCCAGGGCGGAAGGTGTCGGCCGAAAGTCAGCCGATCAGGAACGACGAACGTATATCGGTACATCACCCGCAGCCCTCGGGTAGTGGATAACGTGTTACCCGGTGACCGGGGTTCACCCCCTCGCCCCGGTCACCGAGTGGCTTGTCCATCCGGAGCAGTGCGTTGCTCGGCGAGCCGCGCACGCAGAGCAGCGGCGACGTCGTGATCCGTGGTGCCTAACCGCGGAGGCGTGCGGCGACGACCACGCCCTCGAGCAGTGCCACAGTCCGACTCCGTGCGCCCGCCGGGTGAAGACCGAGCGCCGTCGTGAGCTCGAGGGCGAGCGCGGCGTGCCCGGCGGCGTTCGGGTGGAAGGGATCGTTCATCAGGCCCCACGGCACCTCGCCGTCTCCCAGCGCGGCGAAGCGGGCGAACTGATCCACGAGGATGACGTGGTCGTCCGCGGCGACCCGACGCACCGCTGCGGCGAACTCGCCGATCCGCGCGCGCTCCGGGGCGTTGGCGACATCGATCGCGGGCGGCGTCTGCAGCACCGGGACGGCACCGAGTCCGCGCACGCGGACGACGAAGTCGTGCAGGGACGAGGCATACTCCTCCGGGGAGACCTCGGTGCGCTCGCCGCCGGTCGCGGCATCGTTCGTGCCGATCATGAGCGTGACGACATCGGGCCGCCAGGACTCGACGCGGCGGCCCCAGTCGTCGAGGATGTCGCTGATGCGGTGCCCGCTGATCGCCGTGTTCACGACCACGTCGCGCACGCGCTCGCGCTCGCCCCGGATGATCTCGTGCAGGTGCTCCGGGTAGCTGCGGACCCCCTGCGTGTGGACCAGGCCGTGGGTGATGGAATCGCCCGTGATCACCCAGTTCAGCGGTTCGGCGCCGACAAGGGCGTCGGCGAGGCGGCGGAGGTCGGCGGTGGCGGATTCGGCGTTCGGCACGGCATAGAGCCTATCGGCGCGTGTGTCGTGCGTCTGTGCTCCGGCTAGGGTTGAGGCGTGAGCCCTGAGTCGGACAGACCGTAGATCGCGGGTGCAGCGCACGTCGTGCGCTCCCCGCATCGCCGTCGACCCCTCTTTTCCTTCTCGCCGCCCGCCTCCTCGCGGCGTGTGCGGCGTCCGTCCGACTGGATGCTCATGCCTTTCCTCGTTCCTGTCCTCGCCCTGGCGATCTTCGCCCAGGGCACCAGCGAGTTCATGCTCGCGGGTCTCCTTCTCCCTCTCTCCCGTGATCTGGGGGTCGAACCGTCGACCGCCGGCCTGCTGACCTCGGCCTTCGCCGCGGGCATGGTCGTCGGTGCGCCCGCGATGGTCGTGCTCGCCGGCCGGTGGCGCCCCCGGCGGGCGCTGATACTCCTTCTGGTGGTGTTCATCGCGGCTCACGTGGTCGGGGCGGTGGCGTCCGACTTCCGCCTGCTGCTCATCACCCGAGTGCTCGCGGCGCTCGCGAATGCGGGTTTCCTCGCGATCGCCCTGGCGACGGTCCGAGGGATCGTGACGCCGGCGCAGACGACGCGGGCGGTCGCCGTGCTCCTGGCGGGGACCACCCTCGCCACGATCATCGGCGTTCCGGCCGGGGCCGCGCTGGCGAACGCCTTCGGGTGGCGTTCCACCTTCTGGGCGGTCGTCTTGTTGTGCCTCCCCGCCGTCGTCGCGCTCCTCCGCGACCGCACGCTCGGTGCGCTCCCGCCGGCGCGGCGGTTCGGCGTGCGTGCGGAGTTGGCCGAGCTCCGCCGAGGTCCGGTGCTCGTCGCGGTGGTGCTCGCCGTGCTCGTGAATGCCTCGACCTTTGGTGTGTTCACGTTCCTCGCGGTCATCGGTGCGGATGCCGGTGTCGAGGCGACAGCGATCCCCGCGCTCCTGGCCGCCTTCGGGACCGGAGCACTTCTGGGCGTTGCCGCCACCGGACGGTGGGCGGCCCCCGTCGAGCGCACGTGGATCACGGTCGGGACCGTCGTGCTGACCGTGGCCTGGGCGGCGTTCGGAGCGGGCGTCGAGCTGGCGCCGGTGGTTTTCGGCGGTGCGGTGCTCTGCGGCGCGGCGTCGTTCGCCGTGGGCTCGGCGCTGATCGCCCGCATCGTGGGGCAGGCGTCCCGAGCGCCGATGCTCGGCGGTGCCTACGCGACGGCGGCACTGAACATCGGTGCGGTAGGCGGTCCCGTGCTCGCCGGCATCGCCTACGGCCGGTCGGGAGCTTCCGGGGTGCTCGTCGTTGCGGTGCTCCTGACAGCGGGCGCGGCCATCCTCACCGCGCTTCTGCGTGTGGGACGACCGCCCACGGGTGCTGCGGATGCGAAAGACTGAAGGCATGACCTCTTCTGCGCTCGACACCCTCCTCACCCGCATCGTCGAGAGCGGCGTGATCGATGAACCGGTCGCCGAGAACGGCCTGGTGTACGGGAGAGCGAGCATCGACGCGGCAGGCACGGTGGTGAAGGTCAACGTCGATCCCGAGTTCGACGGCGACCACGACGACGAGATCGACCAGGAGGCGTTGATCGCTGCGATCTCGCGCATCCTGTCGGTCAGCGAGTCCCGCTGGCGGGCCGTGGTCGACGAGGTGGCGACCGAGATCGACGATGCGGTCGACGATGAGCCGGTCGTCGAGCAGATCGATCTGCGTGATGACCTCGAGGCCACGTCGGTCGTGGTGTTCGCCGACGCCGTGCTGCTCGCCTTCCTCTCGCCGAAGCAGTTCCCCGATGCGCGGATTCTCGTGCAGTTGGATGAGGATCTCCAGGTCGACGGCATCGAGGTCCGAGAAGACCTGCTCGACCACGCATGACCACGCGCATCGAGGACTATGCCCTGCTGAGCAACTGCCGCACGGCGGCGCTCGTCTCGCGCGCGGGAAGCATCGATTGGCTGTGTCTGCCGCGGCTCGACTCGGCGTCGACGTTCGCGGCCATGCTCGGAGACGAGTCCCACGGTCGCTGGCTGCTGCATCCGACAGACCCCGGGGCCGTGAGCACCCGGCGATACGACGAAGACACCTTCGTGCTCGTGACCCGGTGGGAGAGCGGGGACGCGGTCGCCGAAGTGCACGACTTCATGCCGATCGGCCTCGACCCCGATGCCGCCATCCGTCGGAGCGACCTCATCCGCAGGGTCGTCGGGGTGCGCGGCTCGATGCGCTTCGAGCAGCGGCTGAGCATCCGCTTCGACTACGCCAGGGTGATGCCGTGGGTGCGTCAGGTCGGTTCGCACGATGCCCCGTGTCTGGTCGCGATGGGCGGTCCCGATGCCGTGGCCGTGCGTGGTGCCGCTCTGGAGCCGATCGACCATCAGCATCGTGGCGAGCTGACGGTGACCGCCGGTGAGACGCGCGACCTCCACCTGACCTGGTTCCCGTCGCACCTCGACCTCCCTCCCACCCTCGACGGCGAGAAGGAACTCGGCGCGACGAAGCAGTGGTGGCAGGACTGGGCCGACCGGATCTCGCACGACGGCCCGCACCGCGACGAGGTGGTCAGGTCGCTGCTGATCCTGCGGGCGCTGACCAACCATGAGACGGGCGGCATCGCAGCCGCGGCGACGATGGCACTGCCCGAGGAGATCGGAGGCAGGCGCAACTGGGACTATCGCTACGTCTGGCTGCGTGATGCCGCTCTGACCCTCGAGGCCCTGTGCGCGCACGGCTTCCTCGGCGTGGCAGGCCAGTGGCGGGAGTGGCTGCTGCGGGCGGTCGCCGGTGATCCCGCCGATCT
>NZ_JRKC01000067.1:0-9046 GCF_000800925.1 Microbacterium sp. ZOR0019
CGGGCCCTCCGGGGCCCGGCACGAGGGGAGCGACCCCCTCGTGCACCCCCAGGGCCCCTACAGGGCCGGCAGGAGCGGCCTGCGGCCGCCCGGATCCTCTCGGTGTGTACTCGTTCCTGGCGCTCCATCATTGCCGCCGCGAGCCGCCGCACAAGCCCCTTCGGGGCCGGCTCCTCCGAGATTTTCGGCACGCGGTCGCTGCGCTCCCTTATTTCGCGCCGAAATTCTCTCCACCGCCGCACTCCGTGTTGCTGCTGCGGCGCGCTTATTGCGGCACTGCTCCGCTTATCAGGAACGAGCCAACACAATGAATGAGGGGGAAAGGGACATGGACATGATCGAGAACGAGCTGGTGGTCTACAGCAAGCCGAGCTGCGTCCAGTGCAACGCCACCCACCGAGCGCTCGACGCCAAGGGCATCCCGTACCGGGTCGTCGACCTGAGCGAGGACGATGCAGCCCTTGAGTACGTCAAAGAGCTGGGATACGCGCAGGCTCCGGTCGTCGTCGTCGACGACCAAGACCACTGGGCCGGCTTCAACCCGATCGAGATCGACCGCATCGCAGCTCACCTGAGCTGACACCCAGGATCCAGAGGAGGCACAGACGATGGACACCATGCCCGAGGAAGAACACCCGTTCTACTCCCAGGAAACCGCTGCCGCCATGCGCGACGAGCTCGAACGGCAGCGCGACACCATCCGGCAGCTCCGCAAGCTCAACGACATCCTGCACCGCGAAGCAGACGAGCAGGCCGCCACCATCCAACAGCTCCGCGACGACATCGACGACTGGCGGAACCGTTACCTGCGTGCCATAGCCGGCGAACGGGGAAAAGCTTGACAGGCGCTAACGGTAATAGTACTATTAGAGGTAGAGAAAGAGGAGTGACATGTCGCACCGATTCACGTTCACCGTCACGGTCGAGCTGGAACGCGAGGAGGGCAAGTTTGCTGCTCGCGATGAGATGGCCGACCAGCTCCGCGAATGGCTGGAAGGAGCTGACGAAGGAACCGTCAGCGGCATCGGCGCGGACGGGGAGAGCAGCTACGCGGTCACGTCCTGGGAGGTCGAGGAGGCGTGAGCGACGCGAACTCCATCGACCGACCCGACTGGGCCACCGTGTGCCGCTGGGTCGATGCCGGCAAACCGGACCTTTCGCGAGTCGATGAAGCGCCGGCCAACGAGGAGGACGAGAACGACTGAGACCTCTTGATAAGCCCCAATAGTACTAATAGAGTCACTACCAAGGAGGACGTCATGACCACCATCACCACCGCAGGAAACCTGACCGCCGACCCCGAGCTGCGCCACACCCAGAGTGGGCGCGCCGTGGTCCGATTCACCATCCTCGAGAACCGTCGTCGCCGTACGGCAGACGGCCAGGGCTGGGAAGACGATGAGCCCAACCGGTTCCGCATCCAGGCATGGGGACAGCTCGCGGAGAACATCGCCGCCAGTGTTCACAAGGGCGACCGCGTGCACGTCAGCGGCCGCGTCATCACCGACCGCTGGACCGACAAGGACTCAGGGGAGACCCGCACCGCGCAGCGCGTCGACGCCGACGAAGTGGCGTTCTCGCTGCGATGGAACACCGTGACGACCACGAAGAACGACCGCCAGGCCGGCGCGCAGGCTCCCGCTGACGAGCCCGCCGCGACGGGCTGGGACGTCGTAGATATCCCTGAGGGCGACACCCCGTTCTGACCTGTGTGGGGCGGCGAGGGATCCGCTCACCGCCCCACAAGCAACCCCAGCATTAGTACCATTGCCCCTATTGGAGGTATCTACGTGACTGCTCGAATTCTTGCCCTGTGTAATCAGAAGGGCGGCGTCGGCAAGTCGACGACGACGTTCCACCTTGCCCGCGCGGCTGTGTTGGCCGGCAAGCGTGTTCTCGTCGTCGACAACGACCCGCAAGGCAACTTGACTTCTGTCGCCGCAGCCAAGGTTGTCGGTGATGACCAGGCTGGTCTGGCTGACGCGCTCAGCGCACGTGCACCCGAATCGATCCGCGACGTCATCGTGGCGGGCGTCTGGCCCGGCCTCGACGTCGTGCCGACGTCCGGTACGACCCTCGGCTATGTCCGTGACGAGCTCGTGCTCGCTGGGGCCGGCCGAGAGGGCCGGTTACGCGAAGCGCTGGCCACCGTGGCCAACGACTACGACCTGATCTTCATCGACTGCGCCCCTAGCCTCGACCAGCTCACCATCAACGGTCTCACGGCCGCTGAGGCAGTCACGATCGTGACACATTCGAAGCTGTTCAGCGCGAATGGCCTCGCGCAGCTTCTCGACACGATCGACAACGTACGCGAGTACTACAACCGCACGCTGCGCGTCACGGGCATCATCATCAACCAGCATGAGGAGCAGACCGTCAGCGGCCGCACCTGGCATGACGACCTGATCACCGCGGCCGCCGCACGGGGACTCACTGTCCTTACGCCGCCGATCCCGAAGCGCGTCGTCATCAGCGACGCTACCGAAGCCGCCCGCGGTCTCGACGAGTGGGGCAGCGCCGAAGCAACCACCCTCGGCGCGCTCTACGCCGACCACCTTGCGAGCATCGAAGGAGCCCTGTCATGAACCGCCACGAACCCCGTAAGTCGAGCTTGGCCGGATCAAACCCCGTCGCGCCGAGGACCGACGAGCCGCAACAGGTAGAGACTCCACCGGCTCCGTCTGCCACGCAGCGGCCGGCACGCGACACTGCACCGAACGAAGGTGTGAGCACGACGAAGTACCCACCGAAGGTGTCGTTCTACCAGGACCCAGCGGACACCAACCGGATGCGCGCTGCGATCCTGCACACGATGGCCCTAGAGAACTACCGCAACCTCTCTCAGTTCGTCGACGAGGCGGTCAGAGAGAAGGTTGAACGGCTCGAAAAGAAATACAACGGCGGTCAGCCGTTCGGATCCGCCGGCGCGGGTGAGCTGCCCCGCGGCCGCACGATGGGGGAGTGACAGCATGAGCAACTGGCAACGACTCAACATCACCGACGAGCAGATGGAAGTAGTCGCGCACCTGACTCTCAGACGAGACGCGACAGATGCGGAGCGGCTGCGCGAGATCTGGCCCAAACTGACTGCGGCCGAGGCTGCCGGCCGCCTTGCGGATGCCGTCGACAGCATCAACCGTGCAGCGACAGCCGCGACGGGCAAGCCTGGGCCTGTGATCGCCGGCAACGGCAGCTCCTTCGGGTCCGCCGTCGCTACCCCCGAGGTATACGTGCAGGTCATGGGCGAGCCTTACGCCGAGGTCCGCTGAGATGGTCGAGCTGGCGCCTATCGGGGAGCCAGAGAGGCGATCCTCTGAGCGCTAGCCATCGCGAAAATTAACCCCGGGGTTGACGCACCGTTTACCCTGGGGTTAATCTGTGAGCATGGAAACCGAGAACGATCCTTCGGCTCGCACGTTGAGCCCCGAAATGTTCCTTGCCCAAGTGGCGGATGCCGAACCGGGATGGTCCGTCGAGCACGGTGGCCCCGGGGGAGTGGTGGCGCTGTGCGCGGCGCTGCAAGAACAGCTCATGACCCAGTCTGAGCAGATCGCCGCGGTGCGGGTTGCGGCGATCCGGGAACTTCTTAAGACCCGCTCCGGGCGCGAGGTCGCGGCGATGTTCGGTGTCTCGCCGGCCGCGATCTCGAAAGCGAACAACGGGCCGGCATGGGCGGGTGCGGCATGGTGATGAACGCTTCTCCCGTGATCGTGAAGGTGCCTCACCCTGTCCAAGCGGGCGCGCTGCCGGCGACGCTCTGGGTCAGTCGCCGGCTGCTCAACTTCGCGGTCATGCTCGGCTTCCTCTGGGCGGTGCCTGTGGCGGTCGCGTCCTATCCCGAGCACACTGCGCTGTGGCTTGCGGGGATCCTCGGCGTCGTCCTCGTCGTCACCGTCGTGTCGCGCGTGTTCAGGCGCATCGAGCGCAACCGCATCCCGGGCGCGCTGCGCCTGTACGGCATGAACGAGATGCCGCGGCGCCCGTGGATACCGAACGCGATCGCCAACCTGGTTGAGATCGTCGTCGTCATCGTGGCGTTGCCCTACCTGATCTCCCGAAGTGACCAGTACGGCGTGCTGGCCGGCGTGCTCGCCCTGTTCGGTGCCATCCTCCTTACCTTCGGCGTCTTCAACGCCACTGCTGAACTGTGGAATCGGCTGCCGGGATGGAAATGGGAGGCGGTGCGCAGTCTCGCCGGTTCGCTGCCGATCGCGGTCACCCTCGCTTATGCCGGGCTCGCCGTTGCTCCCGACCCGTACGACACTGCGCCGCAATGGTTCTGGATCGGCCTGGTCATCGCCGCAGTCGGGCGGATCTTCGAGGCGATGATCCGCCCGTTCGGCCGGGAGGTCATCGAGAGTTTGGACGATGCCGCCGATGGGCTCACCGCCCGTGGCCACATCGCGCCGACGCTGCGCGACCGCAACCGCATGCGCGCAATGCTCCGCGCGTCGGCGATCGCGGTCGCGGTGCTCCTCGTCGGAGTGTTCGGGCTGTTTGTCTCCCTGTGATGCGCGTGGCCGCCGGTAACGATCGTTTCTGGCGGCCGGGGCGTCGACGTCGCGCAGCGCGCGACACGCCGGGCTCGGATCCACCGAAACTCGCCACCGAAAAGATTCCGCCGAAACCCCATGTCTTGACCGTTTTTGGTAGAATGGAAGAGACCCACGAGAGGAGCCTCTGATGGCTGCTGAGACGTTCGACATCGAGACCCGCTGGCCGGAGCTGTTCGCGCAGCTCGACGCGACGAAGCGTCGCGCCGTGGTGCAGTCGTTCGCTGCCGCCTGGCACGAGGGCTGGGAGCCGAATCGTGAGGACGTGGAGAACCTGACGGACTACATGCGCGGCGCGATCGACGCGAGCGAGTACGACCGCCGCTCGGCGGATGCCGCCAAGCGGCACCGCCGCGTGCCGGCCGTCGCGCGCTGACGCGCATGGAGACGTTCGACACCTGGGATTCGTACTTCTATCCCGAGCGGTACGTCGACGCGGACGGCTTCGACGACTACCCGCCCACGCTGCGGAACCTGAAAGACATCCGGGATCCGTACGAGCTGCACTATGCGGAGTATTCCGCGACGGCCCGCCGAGGAGCTGAGCTCTCGGCGGGCCTCGCGTCTGTGGAGCGGACGTACGACGCGGAGCACCTGCGGGCGATCCACCGGTACCTGTTCCAGGACGTCTACGCCTGGGCGGGGGAGTACCGCAGCGTCGACATCACGAAAGGGCGAACCGACTTCGCCAACGTCGGCGACGGGTCGATCGACCGCCGGCTGCGCGGCGTGCAGGCGCGCGTCGAGAGCGTCGACTGGTCGACGCTCGATCGTCGCTCGTTCGCCGAGCACTCGTCGGCCGTGTTCGCCGAGCTGAACATCGCGCACCCGTTCCGTGAGGGCAACGGACGCAGCTCGAAGATGTTCATGGAGCACGTCGCTGAACGGTCCCCGTTCGAGATGAACTGGGCGGCCGTGTCTCCCGCGGTCTGGAACCAGCGTTCCGAGCTGTCCGGGCCCGACCCGGCTACGCCGTGGTCACCGCCCGGCTGGGACACCCACCCCGAGGAGCTGCACGCCGTCTTCTACGCGATCGCCACCGAGCGGCCGGCGGCCGCCAAACCGGAGCTGAGCCCTGAGCTGCGCGAGCTGCGCGCCAGCCTCAGCGGCAGCTACCCCCGACCGGCGCAGGAGGCCACACGGAAGCCGTCGACCGGCCGGGTCGAGGAAGGCCGGCCGCGGGCCGGCTACGACGGCCGAGGATCCACAGGGAGGTCACGATGAGCAGCATTGTCGGCTACGCGCGTGTGTCCACGCGCGAGCAGGATCCGGCAGCGCAGGAGGCCGAGCTGCGCGCCGGAGGAGCGGTGCGCGTGTTCGTCGACCACGGGGAGTCCAGCAAGGTTCGTGACCGGCCCGAGTGGCTGGCCTGCCTCGACTACCTGCGCCCGGGCGACACTCTGCTTGTGCGTCGCCTGGACCGGATCGCCGGCAGCGAGAAGATGGCCATCGAGACCATCAACGAGCTACACGACCGCGGCGTGAACATCAAGAGCCTCACCGAGCCCGACATCGACACCACCACGCCGATGGGGCGAGCGCTGTTCGGCATCGTCGCCGTGTTCGCGCAGCTCCGCGTCGACACGATCCGAGACAACACCCGGCGCGGTCTCGCACATGCACGCAGCCAAGGCCGCGTCGGCGGCCGGCCCACAGTGATGACCCCCGAGCGCATCGGCGAGGCGGCGTTGATGCGCAGCCAGGACAAGAGCGTCGCGCACATCGCGCGCGTGCTCGGCGTCGGCGAATCCAGCGTCCGACGCGCGCTCGAGAAGTACGACCGTGACGGCGATGCCGTCACGGAGACGCGACGACGCGAGAACGCCGGCGCTCGCTGATCGGCTACCGCGAGTAGTTCGCCCGTTCCCACCGCGCAGCCCAGTTGAGCGCGTCGGCGGCGAACGTGTCGGGGTTGGGCTCACCGCTCGGGTCGAGCGCGCCTCCCGCCGCCGACAGGAAGATGTTCAGCGCGCTCTCACTGATCCCCACGGCGTACTTCCCGTCGACACCGAGCATCGCCTCAACACGACCGTCAAGGATCGTCTGACGCGCGCGCGGGTCGCCGTCCATCGCGAGAGCTGCAAGCTTCGCCATCGAGAGCAGAGCCACGAACTGGTTGGGCCGATCGGCCCACCAGGAGCCGAACCATTCGGTCACCGCGGCGGCCGCCGCGGCATCCCGTCCGGTCGGGTCGGAGCTGGGAGAGTCGGGAGTGTTCGTCATCGGTGGTCGGTCCAATCTGAATCGCAAGGATGAGCACCCCACCCTAACTGCGTGATCGCAACCATGCGCGCGGCGAGGCCGTGCACATGCCGCACATACGAAGCCGCACCGTCCCTCAGAGAGGCGACGGTGCGGCTTGTGTGCGGGCGGACTATCGGGGTCCCGCTGTCCACCTGTGGGCAGGCTGAGCCCGGAGGTAGCTCGGGCTGTCCACAGGTGGTCAGGGGGCAGCGTCACGCACCATCCTGCACTGCATCCGAGGGCGACTGCGTGCCCTCGGATGCAGGCGAGCTGCTGGCAGGCTTGCGTGCTGCGCGACGGCGAGTACGTGACTTCTTGTCGGGCTCGGCGAACCCGATCTTGCGCAGCTCGACGTCGGTCCAGCCGACCGCCAACGCGGCGCTGTACGCCTTCACATCGTCGCGCTCGGCAGCGCCGATCCGCTCGGCGATGCGTGCTTCCAGCTCGGCGCGTTCGCGCTCGGTCTTTTCGCGAATATCGGTCACGGTCTGGCGTGCGTGTGCGAGCGATCGAATCGCATCGAGACGCTGCGCCTGGGCGCGCTCCGCGCGTGCGACTGCTTCATCAGGTGTGAGTGTCTGTGCCATGCCCTCATCCTACGAAGCTGCTGCCGTTTTGTCGCCTGCGGCGACGGTGCGCTGCGCGCGATCACGGCTGCGCCGTGAGTCTCCCCGCTGTCGCGTTGAGACATCCTGGTTTGTGCCCCGGGCGGAGCAAGCTATAGGAACAGGTGACCTGTTCCGCTTTTTCGGCTAAACTGCCGTTAGCCGGTCCCCGCGAAGGCGGGGTCGCTGCGCTGGGCCTGGGAGGTGACGGAGTTGGTCGAGAACGACGCGAACGGGCCTGCGGGCCGCAAGTCGACTCGTCGTCGTCGCGTTCCCGGCGGCCGTCAGACGAAGCACATCGTGCGCGTCACCCCGGAGGAGGAAGGGCAGCTCATGGCGCGCGCCCTCCGCTACGGGGTTTCCGTGCCGAAGCTGCTTGTTGATTCGGCACTCGCGGGCGATGCCAGTACGGCAGCCGAGAATGCCTCCGTGCGCGATGCTCTCATCACGGAGTTGTTCGGCGCGCACCGTCTGCTGGCTAACATCGCCAACAACGTGAACCAGATCGCGCGCGTGGCGAACTCGACCAAGCAGGACATTCCCGCGGAGACCAATGCGACTCTCGCAGCCGCGCGCCGCACGGCCGATCGGATCGACGCTTTGGTGGATCAGCTCAGCGAGGCGCTGCGATGATGCCCAACGTCGTGCGCGGCGATCGCATGGCCGGCCTGATGACGTATCTCGTCGGCCCGGGGCGGGCGAACGAGCACACCGAACCGCACCTTGTCGCGGGCGACTCGGCGCTGCTCGCATGGCACGATGACAACGAGCTGGGCATCGATGCCGCGAAGTCGATCGCCCGTCACCTGGACCGGCCGCGCAGCGCACGCGATGTCGAGGTCGAGGGCGGCCACGTGTGGCACTGCTCGCTGTCTCTGCGCGCCGACGAGGGCGCGTTGACGGACGAGCAGTGGCACGACATCGCGAACGACTTCATCCGCGCGATGGGCTTCGACAGCAACGAAGGTACGAAGGCCCCGTGCCGGTGGGTTGCCGTTCGACACGGGGTGTCGAAGAACGGCAACGACCACATCCACATCGCCGTGAACCTCGTCCGCGAGGACGGCACCAAGGCGTCCGTACACAACGACTTCAAGCGCGCGCAGACAGCCACCCGCGCGCTGGAAGTCAAGTACGGGTTGGAGCAGTTGGAGTCGGTACGCGCCGAGCGTGCCACCCGCGGCTACGACCCCGCCGAGCGTGAAGCGCAGGCGACCTCTCGGGCGAAGGCTCGACACGAGCGCGACCGCCTCACCGTCGACGGCGTGGGCCCTGGCTGGGACGAGCTGGCCGGGGAGGAGCGGCGCGCGAAGATCGCTGCCGAGCTGCGCACCGATCAGCCCCGCTACCTCCTCGCCTTGAAGGTGCGTGGCTGCGCGACCGCGAGCGAGACCGAAGGCGAGTTCGTGCGCCGGATGCGGCAGGCCGGCCTCATCGTGCGGCCGCGCTTCGCGGACGGCTCCACCGACGTCGTGACCGGCTACTCGGTCGCCGAGCGACCGCAGCACGGCGAGCGTCCGATCTGGTACGGCGGCGGCAACCTCGGCCGCGATCTGACCCTGCCTCGGCTGCGCACTGACTGGCCCGATTCGGCGGCCGGCGCGAGCGAGGCGGCCGCCGAGTGGACCGCCGCGAAGCGCG